>NZ_JAVAXX010000600.1:0-1213 GCF_042709275.1 Bacillus sp. LR_5
TACGTTTTTCGCTTCTACGCGTTCAACGATACCAGGGTGTTTACAAATAACAGCGGCACCAGAGTCTTTACCTGATACGTATTCCATACCAGTTCCAACGAATGGCGCTTCCGGCTGCATCAAAGGCACAGCCTGACGTTGCATGTTCGCTCCCATGAGGGCACGGTTGGAGTCATCGTTTTCTAGGAACGGGATACATGCTGTCGCAGCAGAAACAACCTGCTTAGGCGATACATCCATGTAGTCTACACGGTTTCTGGAAACAACGGTGTTCTCCCCGCGGAAACGGGCTACGATGCTGTCATCAATAAATGCGCCTTCGTCATCAAGACGAGCGTTCGCTTGAGCGACAACATAGTTATCCTCTTCATCAGCAGTTAAGTAATCGATTCTGCCCGTTACCTTCCCTGTTTCAGGGTCAACGCGGCGATATGGCGTTTCGATAAAGCCAAAACGGTTTACTTTTGCATATGATGAAAGTGAGTTGATCAAACCGATATTCGGACCCTCAGGTGTTTCAATCGGACACATACGGCCATAGTGGGAGTAGTGAACGTCACGTACTTCCATTCCGGCACGCTCACGTGTCAATCCGCCCGGTCCTAATGCTGACAGACGGCGCTTATGCGTTAATTCAGCAAGCGGGTTCGTCTGGTCCATGAATTGAGAAAGCTGAGAGCTTCCAAAGAACTCTTTAATGGACGCAATAACAGGACGAATATTGATCAGCTGCTGAGGTGTAATTGTATTCGTATCTTGAATTGACATTCTCTCACGAACCACACGCTCCATACGGCTTAAACCGATACGGAATTGGTTTTGGAGAAGCTCACCTACAGAACGCAAACGGCGGTTTCCAAGATGATCGATATCATCTGTGTCGCCTACTCCGTGCAGCAAGTTGAAGAAGTAGCTGATGGAAGAAATAATATCAGCAGGCGTAATGTTTTTAATCTCTTCTTCAATGTAAGCATTGCCGATTACATTAATAACCTGTTCTCCTTCTTGATCAGTCGGAGCAAAGATTTTAATCGATTGAAGAGTTACTTCATCTTCAACAACACCGCCATTCGGATACAGCTTTCTGAAACCGATTCCGTTTTCTAAGTATGGCAGTACTTTATCTAGTGTTCTTCTATCAAGAATCTGACCTTTTTCAGCCAGGATTTCTCCTGTTTCAGGGTCAACAAGCGTTTCAGCAAGTCTCTGATTA
>NZ_JAVAXX010000601.1:0-1212 GCF_042709275.1 Bacillus sp. LR_5
AGCAATTCTCTATACAGCCAACCAGTTATCGTTTATAATGTAATTAAATTTCATGTGATCAATCTTCGGGGCAGGGTGAAATTCCCTACCGGCGGTGATGAGCCAATGGCTCTAAGCCCGCGAGCTGTCTTTACAGCAGGATTCGGTGAGATTCCGGAGCCGACAGTACAGTCTGGATGGGAGAAGATGGAGGTTCATAAACGTTTTGAAATTGAATTTTTCAAACGTTTCTTTGCCTAGCCTAATTTTCGAAACCCCGCTTTTATATATGAAGCGGTTTTTTTATTGGCTGGAAAAGAACCTTTCCGTTTTCGAGTAAGATGTGATCGAAAAGGAGAGAATGAAGTGAAAGTAAAAAAATTAGTTGTGGTCAGCATGCTGAGCAGCATTGCATTTGTTTTGATGCTGTTAAATTTCCCGTTTCCGGGTCTTCCGGATTATTTAAAAATCGATTTTAGCGACGTTCCCGCTATTATTGCCATTCTGATTTACGGACCTTTGGCGGGTATTGCCGTAGAAGCGATAAAAAATGTTCTTCAGTATATCATTCAGGGAAGCATGGCCGGAGTTCCTGTAGGGCAAGTTGCGAATTTTATTGCAGGAACACTCTTTATATTACCGACTGCTTTCTTATTTAAAAAACTCAACTCAGCAAAGGGCTTGGTTGTCAGCCTGCTTTTGGGAACTGCAGCGATGACCATTTTAATGAGTATTTTAAATTATGTTCTGATTCTTCCGGCATACACGTGGTTTTTACATTCACCGGCATTATCCGACAGCGCGCTAAAAACAGCAGTCGTCGCAGGTATCCTGCCGTTTAACATGATAAAAGGTATTGTAATTACGGTTGTATTCTCACTAATTTTTATCAAGCTTAAGCCATGGATTGAGCAGCAGCGAAGTGCACATATCCATTAAATAAAAAAGCTCCCGTTCGGGAGCTTTTTTTAGTTACTTCTATTCAAATTTAAGCGGGTCGCCTTCAAATGGCTCATCCGCCACTTTGATGGAATCAGTAGGGCATCCTTCAAATGCGTCAATCATATCTTCTTCCAGTACCTCAGGAACTTCGACAACACCTTTGTTTTCATCAAGCGTTACGAACGCGATGCCTTCATCATCGTAATCGTAAATGTCTGGTGCAGCAGCTCCGCAAGCGCCGCATGCAATACATGTATCTTTGTCTACGATTGTGTACTTTGCCATGAATAA
>NZ_JAVAXX010000602.1:0-1200 GCF_042709275.1 Bacillus sp. LR_5
GCTTTGTTTTCGTATTGCTGTATTTTAAAGATGAAATGAAAACATACTCACGTAAAGCGTTAGCAATCCTAAGTATTTGTTTTCTTTTCTTAGTCGGTATCTGTGCTTTTATCATTTTACAAGGACAGACATTGATGAAACGTCACCTCTTTTTTACAGGCTGGGAAACGATAACGGGCATTCTTTTAATAATCGTTTCTTTAAGCATTTGTACTTTTATTTTGAGGAAAATTTCAAATCGGTTAAAACGATTGTGATCTCATTCTTTCCTCTGATAAAGGTATATAGCTTTCAGATTGGCGAAGCGTTTCGTCCCTTACTTCACTCAAAATGAAATATTTTGTCGATTTATATACATCAATCCAGTTCCAAAATTAGGTATAATAAATGGCGAAACCACTATCTAAAGGGGGAATTTTGATGAAAAAAGTATTGATTGCAGGTGCAGTAGGAACTGCAGTTCTTTTCGGAACCCTTTCATCAGGTATACCAGGTTTACCCGCGGCAGACGCTCAAGTCGCAAAAGCAGCATCCCAGCTGCCTAACGGAATCGGCGGCCGTGTCTACCTGAACAGTACGGGCGCCATTTTTACAGCTAAAATCACGCTTCCTGAAACTGTCAAAAACAACGACTCGGTCTCTACTCCCTATATTTATTCTGGCTTTAGGGCAACAAGCGGAACTGAAGCCGATATCGGGCTTCAGTACAGCAAACAATACAACGTCTGGAAGCCCCTCATGAAGGTTGGGTCCAAAAATGAAGAAACGTACATCGAAGGAAAAGACAAATTCACATACAATAAAGGCTTCCGCCCTGGAAGCACAGTCCAAATGACAATCTATAAAAATTTAAGCGGCAATACGCGCATGACCCTTTGGGGAACGAACAATGACGGCTACACCGGACGGATTATCACAGAAATTCAAGGAACCAACATCGGCACGATTTCAAAATGGAAAACCCTTGCTACCGCGGCTGTTTCGTATGAAAGCCAGCGTGATGCGATCAAAGCAACCTTTTCGACATCTTTTAACAACATCACAATCGACAATAAAGCCGTCACTCCTGTGGTAGATACACAGGATTTCGCAAAGGTTTCTGTTGCAGGAAATAACGTTACGATCTCTGTTAATAAATAAACGAAGCAGCAAAAATCCGCCAGCATTGTCTGGCGGTTTTCCTTGGAGCATACTGGTCAT
>NZ_JAVAXX010000603.1:0-1198 GCF_042709275.1 Bacillus sp. LR_5
GGCTGAAAACAAATAAAAAACACCGATAGGGGAAAACTATTGGTGTTTGCAAGACATTTTCATGCCCGGTAGGCATAAATAATGCTAAACTTTGTTTTTGAAAAGCTATCATATCAAATTATTATGTTACAGCTTTTACTATCGTTTAATCTAATTGAGGAGTAAAACGAGATATGTTTGAAAATCACATATCCCCAAAAAATTAAAAACTAAGCGGCAGTTCTTCGAGTGCTCTCATCAGAAAATTCCCTTTCCATTTCATTTGTTCCTTTTCGCCTTTTAACTGTATATTTGGACAGCGGCGTAATAAGGTGGACATCGCAATCTTTGCTTCTAAGCGGGCTAGCTGTGCACCAAGGCAAAAATGATTGCCATGGCCAAAAGCAATATGGCGGTTGTTCTTTCTTTCAATATCAAATATGTCGGCATTTGGAAATATCTTCTCATCACGGTTTGCTGATGCTAAAGAAATGATGATCACATCTTTCCGTTTAATCTCCTGCCCATGCAGTATAAACGGTTCAGCCGTCCAGCGAATTGTCGTTAGCTCAACAGGGCTGTGAAACCGTAATGCTTCTTCTATGGCTGAATTCATCAAATCTGGCTGCTGGCGGAGCTTTTCAAATTGATCACCGTGACACATCAGAGCATATGTCATATTGGTGATTAAGTTTACGGTTGTTTCATGACCTGCAACGATAAGCAGCATAATCATCGAGTACAATTCTTCTGTACTTAATTGTGTGCCTTCACTTTCCGCTTGAATTAATGCACTGATTAAATCTCCTGAAGGTTCGCTCCTTTTTTTGCAAACTAAGGATTCCAGATATTTAACAAATTCTCCTAACAAATGATCATTCTCCTGAAGTCTTTCAGGGGCATCTGAAAAATCTATAATTGCTTGCGACCACACTCTGAATTTTTGACGATCTTCCAAGGGAATGCCAAGCATTTCACTTATCACGATAATCGGCAAAGGAAACGCATAATCGTCTACTAGGTTCATGAGTTTGTTGGGTTGTACTTTATCCAATAAAGAATCTGCTATATGCTGGATTTTGTCTTCTAATTGTAAAATCATCCGATGAGTAAATGCTTTCTGAACAAGAGTTCGCAAACGATTGTGGTCAGGGGGATCTGAATTAAGCATATGCTTGGTTAAAGACTCTTCATTTTTCAATAGAACAGGGCGCTTTTC
>NZ_JAVAXX010000605.1:0-1189 GCF_042709275.1 Bacillus sp. LR_5
ATAGTAGCGAAGCGTTTCTTCTATTACATTGGCAACATTGTCTGTATTTTGTCTTACCTGCTGTTGGACCACTGAGTCTTCTGTCAGATAGCGAACTGCATTTGCAATCAAATTTGTAGTCGTTTCATTCCCTGCGACGAGAAGAAGAATACAAAAACCGATCAGCTGTTCTTCTGTTAAATGTTCTCCGTCGATTTCCGCCTGTAAAAGCATTGTCATTAAATCCTCTTTTGGTTCAGTTCTTCGTTTTGACAGGATGTCCCTGAAATAGTCACTTAAAAAAGCGTGGCCGCCACGCCGATTATGGAGCATGTCATCAACAGCTTTGTCGGAGCTATCCTTTGCTCCAGCTACAAGTACGTCGGAGTATGTTTTAATCAAGCGGCGGTCTTCAATCGGAGCGCCCAGCATTTCAGCTATGATGATAACAGGGAGGGGACCTGCAAAATCTTCAATGATATCGATTGTACTCTTTTGCCGTGCTTCTTGTAAGAGAAATGCTGTCACGTCTTTTATGCGGGTTTCGAGTTGCTTTACTGCTTTTGGGGTAAACGCTCTGTTGACGAGAGCCCGTAATTTGGTGTGTTTCGGAGGGTCCATTGTTAATATACTTTCAGTCTGTATGCCGCGTTTTGATGAAAAGAACTTGGGATTTTTCAGGACGAACTGAACATCATCGTATTTGAAAACATCCCAGCAATCCCGCTGTTGGTCATAACGGACAGGGGACTCACGCCGGAGCTTATCATAAATTGGGAAAGGAAAAAGCCGGTCTTTTTCGGAGTGCAATTCTTCCATCGGAATAAGGTTGGCGTAACGTTCTTCCTTTGAAGGGCGTGCAGTTTGATTTGTCATTCTATCATCTCCTTTCTCCATACGTTACCAAACCCTGTTTTTCAATTCAATGGACATAAAATAAAGAAAATGTAAATCGGACAATCGTTTCACATTGAAGATAACGGTGAAGATCGGCTATAATAAAACTAAATGAACTGTGTACCAAATGTTCAATATCTGGATCTTATACACATCTACGAGCCCACGAGACACTCGCTAACCTCGTATGCCGTCTTCTGCTTGAAAAAAAAAAAGATAAACTGCAAATATACTTCAAGCTTCGTAACACCAATAGCGACGACAATAGACTCCGAAATAGGGCATGTCATATTAAACTCTGTCAGTTATAGCA
>NZ_JAVAXX010000606.1:0-1186 GCF_042709275.1 Bacillus sp. LR_5
GGCACACAGGGCGAACGAATTGTTGAGGATTATGGGATTCCTCATATCTCAACAGGAGATATGTTCCGTGCTGCTATGAAAGAAGAAACACCACTCGGACTCGAAGCAAAATCTTATATTGATAAGGGAGAGCTCGTACCTGATGAAGTCACAATCGGAATTGTAAAAGAAAGACTTGGCAAAGACGATTGTGAAAGAGGTTTTCTTCTGGACGGATTTCCGCGAACAGTCGCTCAAGCCGAAGCTCTTGAAGAAATTCTTGAGGAATACGGCAAGCCGATTGATTATGTCATTAACATTGAAGTCGACAAAGATGTTCTGATGGAACGTCTGACTGGACGCAGAATTTGCAGTGTTTGCGGCACAACCTATCATTTAGTCTTTAATCCGCCGAAAACGCCGGGTGTTTGTGATAAAGACGGAGGCGAACTCTATCAACGGGCAGATGATAATGAGGAAACCGTCTCTAAACGGCTTGAGGTAAACATGAAGCAAACTCAGCCTTTACTCGATTTCTATTCTGAGAAAGGTTATCTTGCAAACGTGAATGGCCAACAGGACATTCAAGACGTTTATGCAGATGTGAAGGATCTTCTTGGAGGATTAAAAAAATGATTATCTGTAAAACCCCACGTGAACTTGGTATCATGCGGGAAGCAGGGCGAATCGTGGCTTTAACTCATGAAGAGTTAAAAAAGCACATTAAACCAGGAATCTCGACAAAAGAATTGGATCAAATTGCCGAACGTTTTATTAAGAAGCAGGGTGCAATCCCATCTTTTAAGGGGTATAATGGGTTTCGCGGGAGCATTTGCGTATCAGTTAATGAAGAACTCGTTCACGGCATTCCTGGCAGCAGGGTGCTGAAGGACGGTGACATCATCAGTATTGATATCGGTGCTAAATTAAATGGTTATCATGGTGACTCTGCATGGACATATCCGGTAGGAAACATCAGCGATGATGACAAAAAACTTCTGGAAGTGACAGAGGAGTCTTTATATAAAGGCTTGCAGGAAGCAAAACCAGGTGAACGTTTGTCGAATATTTCCCACGCAATACAAACGTATGTCGAAAATGAGCAGTTTTCAGTTGTTAGGGAGTATGTCGGACATGGTGTTGGTCAAGACTTGCATGAGGACCCGCAAATTCCTCATTACGGTCCGCCCAACAAAGGACCACGGCT
>NZ_JAVAXX010000607.1:0-1182 GCF_042709275.1 Bacillus sp. LR_5
CAGCTCGATTTCTGTCTTTCCGCTCTTCAGTTTCTGAGCAATTTGATTGGCCGAATACCCCTGCTCATATAATGCTATGACCTGGTCTTCAAATGATTGGGCATTGCTGTTTACCCTCTCTTCCTGACGCTCAACTTCAGTAATCAGCCCTTCAATATGTTCAAGAAGATTCTCTTCTTCTTGAACTGTACCCTGCTCTGAATCTTTTTCAGAGTGCCGAAGGTCTGGCTTTTGGGTTTCTTCTTCCGCTTGACTTGAAGGTGAACCGGTATTTTTTATCAGTTTCTCATTTTCTTCTTTTAATTCAAGAAGAAATGCTGCCAAGGTGTTTTCCGTCTCTTCAAGTAATTTCTTTTGCTGTTTTTCTGTTTCTTTCACAGCTGCGAGTCTCATATACAGGATAATGACAGCGTACAGAAGCACGCCGTGGAGCGTAAAGCTTAAAAGCCATAATAGTGTTGACATGTTTTTCACTCGCTAACCATTGAAATTCATTATTGAATCACTTTTTCCAGCAGATTCTTTAATTTAAATAGTGCCTTTGAATGAATCTGTGATATGCGGGACGTAGAAAGATTTAATACTTGTCCGATTTCTGTCAATGTCAACTCCTCTTTGTAGAACAAACTGACAACCAGCTGTTCTTTTTCAGAGAGTTCGTGAATTTTTTCAGCAAGCTGTGCAATCAGTTCATCCTTCATAATCTTTTCTTCAGGCGGAACATTTTTGTCATCTCTGATCATGACCTGAATGTTTTCACCGTCATCTTGATCATGGAGCTTTTCATCAATTGACAGCAGATTTGCAAAAAAACCTTCATTCATTGTTGACACGACATCCTGTACCGTCATTCCGAGTTCCTCTGCAATTTCTGCGGGCGATACGTTCCGAAGATAGCGCTGTTCAAGCTTTTCAATTGCTGCTTCAACCTTCTTTGTTTTTTCACGTGAGGTTCTGGGCAGCCAATCTTCTTTACGAAGCCCGTCTATGATTGCGCCGCGAATTCTAAACGAGGCGTAGGTATCAAATTTTAAGTCCCGGCTAGGGTCAAATTTTTCAAGGGCATCATATAAACCAAGCATACCAAGGCTCATAAGATCGTCTTTATGCACTGATTTCGGCAGTCCGACAGAAATTCTGCCTACATGATATGTAACAAGCGGCATGTAACGGCGCATTAAA
>NZ_JAVAXX010000608.1:0-1181 GCF_042709275.1 Bacillus sp. LR_5
TAGCTCGATTTCTGTCTTTCCGCTCTTCATTTTCTGGGCAATTTGACTTACCGAATATCCCTGTTCATATAATTCTATGACCTGGTCTTCAAATGATTGGACCTCACTGTTTACGATCTCTTCCCGACGGTCAACCTCTGTAATCAGACCTTCAATATGTTCAGGAAGATTCTCTGCCTCTTGGACTGGATCCCGCTCTTGATATGTTTCAGAGGGCTGAAGGCCTGGCTTTTGGGATTCTTCATCTGATTGACTTGCAGATGAAGCTTTATTTTCTATCAGTTTCTCATTTTCTTCTTTTAATTCAAGCAGAAATGCCGCCAAGGTGTTTTCCGTCTCTTCAAGTATCTGTTTTTGCTGTTTTTCTGTTTCTTTCACTGCAGCGAGCCTCGTATACAGGATAATGACAGCGTACAGAAGAACGCCGTGGAGCGTAAAGCTTAAAAGCCATAATAGTGTTGACATGTTTTTCACTCGCTAACCATGAAATTCATTATTGTATCACTTTTTCCAGCAGATTCTTTAATTTAAATAATGCCTTTGAATGGATCTGAGATATGCGGGACGTAGAAAGATTTAATACTTGTCCGATTTCTGTCAGTGTCAACTCCTCTTTGTAGAACAAACTCACAACCAGCTGTTCTTTTTCAGAGAGTTCGTGAATTTTTTCCGCAAGCTGTGCAATCAGTTCATCCTTCATAATCTTTTCTTCAGGCGGAACATTTTTGTCATCTCTGATCATGACTTGAATGTTCTCCCCGTCATCTTGATCATGGAGCTTTTCATCAATTGACAGCAGATTTGCAAAAAAACCTTCATTCATTGTTGACACGACATCCTGTACCGTCATTCCGAGTTCCTCTGCAATTTCCGCGGGCGATACATTCCGAAGATACCGCTGTTCAAGCTTTTCAATTGCCGCTTCAACCTTTTTTGTTTTTTCGCGTGAGGTTCTGGGCAGCCAATCTTCTTTACGAAGCCCGTCTATGATTGCGCCGCGAATTCTAAACGAGGCGTAGGTATCAAATTTTAAGTCCCGGCTGGGGTCAAATTTTTCAAGGGCATCATATAAACCAAGCATACCAAGGCTCATAAGATCGTCTTTATGCACTGATTTCGGCAGCCCGACAGAAATTCTGCCTACATGATATGTGACAAGCGGCATGTAACGGCGCATTAAG
>NZ_JAVAXX010000609.1:0-1161 GCF_042709275.1 Bacillus sp. LR_5
GCAATCCCTTTTTCTCTTAAAAGGTCAATTGCTTTGTCCATATCTCCGTCAGTTTCAGTTAACGCTTTTTTACAATCCATCATGCCCGCGCCAGTTTTTTCACGCAGTTCTTTTACTTGCTGTGCAGTAATTGCCATTTGTATTCCTCCTTATATGTTAAAACAAGAGTATGTATATTACACATTTTTCTTGAAAAAAGGTGATAAAAGGCAGTCCCTCTTATCACCTTTTGAATAGGTTACGCAGTTGTTGTTTCTGTTTCTGGTGCAGTTTCTTCAGCAACTTCCGCTTCTTCTTCGCCTTGCTTCGCTTCTAAGATTGCATCTGCCATTTTAGAAGTTAGAAGTTTAACAGCGCGGATAGCGTCATCGTTCGCTGGGATTACAACATCGATTTCATCTGGATCACAGTTAGTATCTACGATACCGATGATAGGGATGTTTAATTTGCGAGCTTCCGCAACAGCGATGCGCTCTTTACGAGGATCGATGATGAATAATGCATCAGGAAGATCCTTCATATCTTTAATTCCGCCTAGGAATTTTTCAAGACGCTCTAATTCTTTTTTCAATTGAACGACTTCTTTTTTAGGAAGTACATCAAACGTACCGTTTTCTTGCATTTTTTCAATGTCTTTAAGACGTTTAATACGTTTTTGGATTGTTTCAAAGTTTGTTAATGTACCGCCCAACCAGCGTTGGTTGACATAGTACATGCCAGAGCGCTGAGCTTCTTCTTTAACAGAATCTTGAGCTTGTTTTTTTGTTCCGACGAAAAGGATTTTCCCGCCATCAGCAGCAAGATTTTTAGTGAAGTTGTAAGCTTCCTCTACTTTTTTGACTGTTTTTTGAAGGTCAATGATGTAGATTCCGTTACGCTCCGTGAAAATGTAACGCTTCATTTTTGGGTTCCAACGGCGTGTTTGGTGACCGAAGTGAACACCAGCTTCAAGCAATTGCTTCATAGAAATGACTGACATGTTATTTCCTCCTAATATAATGGTTTTTTTCCTCCGCTTAGGTCATTTTTGTGCAGAACTGCCGCCTGCAGCACCCTCTGCATAAATCGTTAAGCGTGTGTATTTAACACCAAGACATAATATAACACAGCTTTATCCGACAATCAAGAATCCTTTACACCTTTGGAGCGAAATTTTAAAAA
>NZ_JAVAXX010000061.1:0-28015 GCF_042709275.1 Bacillus sp. LR_5
TAAGACAGGCTTTTCATTTTTACGGATTTGTTGACCATAATCCCGCTGTTTTGATGAAAATGCGCGGATCTAATTTCAATTGTGCCACCATGTATTCAGCAAGATCCTCTGGCTGCATAACCTTTTCAGGATTACCGTCAGTTAAGTTCAATTCAATAGACATATCACTAGCAACAGTGCTCGGCGTTAACGCGCTGACTCTGATATTATGCTTTCTCACTTCTTGCATAAGAGACTCTGTTAACCCGAGAACCGCAAACTTAGAAGCGCTGTAAGCACTAGTTGCAGCAGCTCCTCTTTGGCCCGCTGTAGACGAAATATTAATAATGTCTCCAGCTTTGCGTTCGATCATTTCCGGAAGCACCGCGCGAGTGACATGATAGACACCCATTAGGTTGACTTGTATAATATTTTCCCACTCGTCAGCTGACAGATCTAAGAATCCGCCAAATTTGCTGATGCCAGCGTTGTTAATGAGGATATCGATATCACCGAGCTGTTCTTTCACTTGAGCTACAGCTTGGTTAACCTGCTCGGCATCTTTTACATCTGCAGCGGCAAATGCTGCTTTTACACCAAGCGCTTTGACTTCTTCAGCCACTTTTTCAACATTTGCGGCAGTCCGGCCGATTAACCCGATATTCACGCCTTCTTTTGCAAGCGCAAGAGCTGTAGCGCGGCCTATTCCTCTGCCTCCGCCTGTGATAAGAGCGGTTTTATTTTGTAAGCTTTGCAATTGAAGCACCCTTTCTTTGTTTACATATGTACGATATCACATTATAAGTACAATAAATCCAATACGCAAATCAAACGAACTGTAAAAACATCATTTCTTCTGATTAAAAAAACGCAAACAGGGTAATGACATAAGAAAAGGAGTGAACATATGGTTATTGTTTATATCAGTCTCGCAGTATTGGCTATTGCTATCATTTATTTAGGGGCTAATGTGATTCAAAGCAAGAAAAAAATAGATCCCGCACTAAAGGAGCTCACCTCTGTTACGCAGGCTATGCAAAAACAAGTCGAAGGACTAAAAACAGAAGCGCAGCTGCTGACACAGAAACAAAAGAAGATTCAGCAGGATGTCCAAATGAAAAAAAACGCATTTCAGCAGACAGCTGCTGAGGTAAAAGAAGTTCCTCAAGCAGTCAAAGAGGTGTGGCAGGCAGGCCATTTAAATAGCAGATAAAAATGAATGATATCCCATTGTTACGATCAGAATGGACAATGGGATATCATTTTTTGAGGAGGCTTGCGCATGATTGTAAACCGAAGCTGCTTAGAGGAGTTCAGAGAGAAACTGCATTCTCTTCCTTCGTCGCTTACAAAGTCTGATTTACTTGCTTCTCCATTTCGTCTCCATCAAGAAAACGAACTTTGCATCTACTATACACCTCATAATGAATATATCAACCGGGCTGCCTCTATTGTGATTGCCGGAATCACGCCAGGTTTTTCCCAGATGAAAACAGCGTACAAAACAGCCGCCGAAAGCCTGCGGCAAGGCCGGTCTCTTGAGCAAATGGCAGTAGACACGAAAAAAGCAGCGGGTCTCTCCGGTTCGATGAGGCATAACCTTATCACGATGCTGGATTTTTGCGGGCTGCCGCAGGCGTTCGGCATTCAAAGCGCCGCACAGCTTTTTGGAGACTTACGGCATTTGCTTCATACAACTTCCGTTATCAAATATCCTGTCTTTATCCAGCAAAAAAACTATACAGGTTACAGGCCGGCTATCACTAGCTCACCTATCCTAAGCACCTATGCTTTTGGACACTTCCCTGCGGAACTCAATAAAGTGACGGGACCGGCTCTTCTCATTCCGCTAGGAAAAGCCGCCGAAGCAGTCTGTGAAACACTGCTCAGCCAGCACAGCCTCCGGAATTTTTTTTGCCTACGCGGATTTCCCCACCCATCAGGCGCGAACGGCCATCGTTTGAAACAATTCAGTAAAAACAAAGAGCAACTAGAAAGACAAATTCGTTCCTTTGCTTCCTCAGGTTTGAATTCACTATAGAAAAGAGGAAATAAAAGGGATATGATAAACGAAAACACAAACTTGGGGAGTGGTGGAATGTTTCCTGTATTAGAAACGGATCGGCTTACACTTAGACAAATCAAAGATCAAGATGCAGAAGCCATTTTTGCTTGTTTTTCAAACCATGAGGTGACACGCCATTACGGAATTGAAAACATGGGATCTATAGAAGAGGCCATGTCAATGGTTCAATCGTTTGCCGGCCTTTATCAAGAAAAACGCGGGATACGGTGGGGAATTGAAAGAAGAGACACCAAAGAACTAATCGGAACAATCGGATTTCATGCTTTGGCTCAAAATCATAGGCGTGCAGAGATCGGTTATGAAATCATCCCGGCGCATTGGCGAAACGGATTTGCATTAGAAGCCATTTCAAAGGTTTTATCCTACGGATTTTCTGCCCTTGGACTGACGCGTATTGGCGCAGTTGTATTTACCGAAAATGAAGCATCAAATCGCCTGCTCGTAAAAATGGGATTCCAAAAAGAAGGGGTCTTAAGACAGTACATGTATCAAAATGGAGTCCCTTATGATACAAATGTGTATTCTATTTTAAAATCAAGAGAATGAACGGATGGCATTCTCTCGATCTGTATGTACATCCCTTCCCTTTAAATGTCCGATTCAGGACCTGTACCAGCTATGACATCTTGATTCTTGATCACTTCCTTCAAGATTTTCACCTCTTATGCTCATATAACTTACAAAAATAAAAAAGATGCATAGTGGTCTATGCATCTCATGTCTTTTTCCTCTATTCATAAATCCCTTTATTGGTCCTTCTTCTTGTGATAAAACCCCCAAGGAAACAAAACACAGCCGACCACATCAAAATATAGACAACCTGAGTTTTGTATTCCCACATTGAATGGCCCATTTCTACCCCGTGAATGAAAGTCATATACGCTTTTTGCGGCAGTATCGCACAAAGGGCATTCAATAATGGATGATGTGGAGCAAAAGAAATAAAACAGCCTGACAATACACACGTGATCACACTGATACCGCTCGTCATCAAACTGATGTTGCGATCCATCACAGAAGCCATAAAGATAGCGAATGCTGTTGCAAGCACTGTAAGAACACACAGTAACCCAGCAAGAATATCCAAACGGAAACCAATTTCAGCATGAAAGAGTACATGTGTAATCACGATGGCCAAGTAAGTGGGTATGTATAAACATAAAAACGTAAAGATAAACTGAACAAACAAATATTTCCCCACATGCACGGGAGACACTAAAATCCTTCTGAAGGTTTTGAGCATCCGGTCTTCTGGATATAACGCAGTCAATGCCACACCTTGCATCAATACAAGCATCACGATAAAGCCTACTATATTCGTTCCCCTTCCCCGTTCAGTCCTTAATTCGTCCTCTCCCCGGTAGCTGCCTGGCATTTTTCCAGTCTCAAAAAATTGCTGGATCATTTTTTGATCCGCTTTACTTTTCAACGTGGTCACTTTGTAATCACGTTGATTTTTTTCTACGATGGCTGCATATTTCCCTAACACCAGATCAGAAAACTTCGGCTTCTGATGTACCGTTACCACTCTAAATGCAGAATCACTCGGCATATGTTGCACGTCGTCCTGTTCTGTAACAAAAGCGATTGTTTCTTTGAAAACCGGCTTCCCGGAAAACATAATCGCAACGCCGATCATCAGAGGGATAATGATCACTGCAATGATGATAATGGCTTTTTTGGACAGGATTCGCTCCCACCTGTTTCGGAATAAACTCAGCATACATATCCCTCCGGCTTAAATACAACATGCGAAACGGCAATACAAATGATTGAAGCCAATAATAGTCCTGACATAACAGGCAGCAGCATACTGAAATCGTGATCATAAATGAGGCGATATGAACATTCTGTTACCCATTTAACCGGAGAAAGAAGCGATATGTTATTGATGGTATCTCCAAATCTGTGAATCCCGAAAAATACACCGCCAAAGAAAACAAAAGAAGCTATCGGAATTTGCATGATCCCGTTCGCCTGTTCTTCATTTTTGAACAAACAGCAGAACATTGTGCCAAAACAGCAGCCGAAAAATAAAAATACATACAATAAGAGCATGAAATACGGGAGTTCCTGTCCTCCAAAGTTCAAATGAAAAATCGTTTGGGCAATCAACACATTCACACTGTACATGATGACACTGAATATCCAAGTTGATAGTAATTTAGAAAGATAAATACTAGTGGTCGAAACCGGCGCATACACAATGCGGATGTTTGCTTTCTTCACCTTCTCCTCCATAAACGCATTAGAGGCCGTCATAGCGATCAAAGCCGCAGCGAAAATCATCATATTTACTCCGTAATAATCGTACGAACTGACACCGCCCGCTCCAAAGCTGTTTTTCGAAACAAAGCCCATGACCAGAATGAGAACGAATGGAAAAGCCGTATTGGCGATCACGAGAACCGGATTCCTTACAATATTCATATAATCAAACGTTATCAATTTTAACAAACTCATTTTGCTCTCCTAATCTCTTAAATTTCTTCCCGTCAGCTCTAAAAATACCGTTTCTAACGATGCCTCTTTTTTGTTCATGCTTAGAATGCCGCAGCCCTGGGCACCCAATTCTGCTATGATTTCACTCAGGTGATCTTGGTTCTGCCGAACGGTAACTTTTAGTTGACGGTCTGAGAAATCAACTCCTGTCACTCCTTTGACTCCTCTAATTGAGTTTTTATTTAATTGCTGAGCATGCGTCAACTGAAAAGCATATGTCATTTCTTTATTCACTTCTCTATATAGCTCTTCTTTTGTTCCATTGGCAATGATTTTTCCTTCATTCATGATGATAATGCGATCTGAAATAGCCTCGGCTTCTTCCATATAGTGTGTTGAGTAAATAATGCTCGCGCCTCTTGTTTTCAGCTCTTTTATCGATACCAAAATGTGATGCCGGGATTGCGGATCGATTCCTACTGTCGGCTCATCCATGATAATCAGTTTCGGCTGATGGGCAATGGCGCACGCAATGTTTAATCTTCTTTTCATCCCGCCAGAAAACGTCTTAGGCTTGTCATCTTTCCTGTCATAAAGCTGCACAAGCTCCAAAGCCTCTTTTACTCGGGTTTTCAGTTCTTCTCCTTTAAGCGAATAAAGGCTCGCAAAAAAAACGAACATTTTTCTCAGCGGAAATTTCCTCATAAATCGCGATATCTTGAGGCACAATCCCGATGCCTTTCTTCATTTCCTTTGACCATTTTTTCACATTATGGCCCAAAATCGTAACGTTTCCGGAACTGGCCGACAATGCCCCGGATAACATATGAATGGTTGTGCTTTTCCCTGCACCATTTGGACCTAGTAAGCCAAGTACTTCCCCCTCTCTCACTTCAAACGAAATCCCATCTACCGCCGTTTTGTTTCCGTACTGCATTTTTAAATCTTTTACTGCCGCCACGTTGTTCATACGTTTCTCCTTTTTACATTCTCCGTTTTGCGAATTCCTGCAATAAATTTGTTTTCAAATGATCCCGATTTTGTTCAATATCAAAATCAGCAGCGTTTTCTTCAAAACCATCCTGTTCTTCTCCATCGAAACTGTATAGCTTCTTCAATAAAACCCACAATATTTCCAGCTCTTCCGTAGAAAACTCTTTAAATAGATCTGCCATAAAGTACACCGATTTTTCACCGCATTCCTCCATGACACGTTTTCCTGAATCAGTAATCTTCACATTAACCGCTCGCTTGTCGCGTTTACTTGGTACAGTGGTGACATAACCTCTTTTTTCAATGCCGCTGACAAGCCTGTTGATGTTTTGTTTTGAAGTGCCTAATTTTTTTGCAATGTTGTTGAATGTCGTTTCTTCTTCCGGTAAATGCAGTATGGCAACCATCGTCATAAATTGTCTTGACGTTAAGCTTTCATAATAATCGTCCCCGCGTGATTGAATTTTGTTTAAGACGGAAAAAAGTGTAGCGTAAGACTGCTGCATTAAAAATAAATCTTTCAGTTCTTTAGAATAATCCATGATGCTCCCTCCCTAAAAGACAATATATTGTCTTTATTATCATAACATTTCTCACTCCATTGTCAATATGTTGTCTATTTTTATTTAGAAAAGTTTTACAGCTTCCTCAACAATTCATACAATAATAACATACTGAACGATACGAAAAGAGGTAATGTTGATGGCTCGTCATCGTGAATTCAATGAAGATCAAGCGTTGGAAGCCGCTATGAAGCCACTTCAAGATACGTCGTTCAGGCGAGTTAAAAAGCAAGATCAACGCTGAACAAAGGCGCAGACCTTTATTTTATTCTCATCGGGCTGACTGTGATGATGAAATCCCGCCCAGATCAGCCATTTGTACAGCATTCCGTATCGGAAATCCTTGCATTACTGAACAAATGATAAAAAGCGCCCTGAGACAGGGCGCTTTCTGATTAAGATGCATATTGAGGAGACGTTTCCTCCTGTACTGCTTTTTCCTCAGGTATATGAATGCATTTCGTCATGACTGCACTCGCAAGATAAAGGACCGCAAAGATCCAGACGACGCCTTGCGCACCGACGAGACCGATGAACAGCCAAGCGAGCGCAGGACCGACAAACGCTGATAAACCTGCAGCCAAATTCAACACAGACATGGCCGCTCCTTTGTCTTTTCCGGCCACCGTCGGCACAATCGCACCGATCGGTACATAGCCTGCCAACAAACCTCCCCAAATAAAGCCGATCACGCTGACAACCGCTACACTTCCGCCGGAGAAAACAGGTGCATAATATAATAGGACGGTGAAAATACCGCAGCCGACTCCACCAAACCAAATAACGGTATTTTTCCAGCCGAATTTATCGCCGACAATTCCAAAGATAAGGTTAAACACAATGTTCCCAAGAAAAATCGTTCCCCAAACCTGCAGCCACACATTGGTTGAAATTCCGTGCTGAGCCATGTGCATCGGTAAAAAAACTGGGAAACCATATGTACCAATGCTGTTGATGATTCTGATGATTCCGCCTGTAAGCACCCGAGGATTCGTAAAAAGAATGGTAACTCCTTTTAAAAGTTCCTCGGCTGTTTCCGATCTTTTTCTTTTCTTCTTTTCAAAACGGTCTTTATTGATAAACAATGCGAAGATGGCACCGAGACATACCCAGAATATAGAGCTCCAAAGCGTATTCAAATAGCCGAACGCTTTGATCGCATAGCTTGAGTACCAAGCACCAAACACAAACATGCCGAGACAATATGCAATCCAAAACCAGCCGACAGCAGTGCTCAGTTTGTTTTGGGGTGTTCTGTAAATGACCCATGTCAAGAAAGAATAAGCAAAAAGCGGGTAGCCTAACCCTTTTACGAAGTAAGTCACATACATCACAGGAAGGTTCAGCTGTTCAAATCCAAACACGATAAAGGCAGCTGTACCGATCACATAAAACAACAGCCCCATAAACATCGTCCGTTTTGCGCCAAATGCTTCGAGACATACACCTGAAAACCAGGAAGCTATGGCAAGCGCAATCCCGTAAATGCTAAAAATTGAAGCGGATTGCTGAACCGTAAGTCCGTTTTCGATCAGAAACGGGCTGAGCCAGCCTTGTTCAAGCCCGTCTCCCATCATAAACAAAACAACCCCTAAAAACCCCCAGGCAAGCCGCTTCGGTATTCCAATTTTATCTAACATATCTGTCTCCTCCTTAGATGCTGATATCAATTACCGTATTACCTTGTTAAAGCCGAAAATTAGTTCATTCCTTAAAACAGCAGCACATACCGACTTATATCAACACTTTGCTTTCTGACTCTGAAAAAAAACGCTGTGTTTGCTTCCATTCCTCATATAAAGCCAGTTCGACCCGACAGTCTTGCGGTTCGATCACCCGGATATTTGCTGACATCTCTTCCGTCAATTGAAAGGTTTCATTGCAAATGACTGCAGCGCCAACGACAGATGCCTGATGATATCCCTCTTGGACATAGATTTTTTTCTGAAGAAGGTCCGCGATATATTGAGTGAGTGCTTTGCTTTGGAATCCTCCTCCGCACACCCAAACAAAGTCACGTTCAAACGGAGTAACCCTTGTTAAAATGTCAAAGTTCCATTTGATCGAAAATGCGATCTCTTGCAGTGCCGCACGTACAAAATGTGCTCTCTTTAAATTTGAGGAAAGCGGGGCATCAAAAAGAAATCCGCCTCTCGTTAACGCATTCTTTTCTGCCGATAAGTAAGAACCGAGAGCCGCCACACACGCATTGTCTTCTTTAGCAAGGGCAGAAATCTCTTCCTCCATCACTTCGTACGATTCATTTGGATAAAATATCTGTTTTAATTTTTGATAATTCAGGCCGGTAATTCCCGGATTCGTTTCCACAAGCCAATGTCCTTGATCTGTATGGCAGTTCAGCCATGCTTTATGTTTTGTGTCGCCATGATCAGCAGTAATTTTGGTTATTGGCGTTGTTGTCCCTGATACGATGACAATGTCCTCAAGCGCAGCGCCAGTGCTTTTCACAGCCAGTTGTGTATCACCACCCCCTGCTATAACCTTAGCAGTTATAGAAAGGCCTAATTCGGACGCATATTCATTTGTTATCGTTCCAATCGCTGTTCCCGCTCTTACAAGAGGCGGAAGGATGGATGGTGAAAAGCCGAATATGCCGCACATCTCTTCTGACCAAGTGTTTTGCTTCACGTCAAACAGCAGGGTTTCGGTTGCCTGCGATGGTTCATATGTCAAAATTCCGCTCAGCTGATATGTCACCCAATCACTGATGCTTGTAAAACTAGCAGTCTTTTCCCATAAAAAGGGCTGACGCTGTTTTAAACCATAAAGCTTGAGCGCAGAAAAAAGTGCAGTCGGGAGGCGGCCTGTGCGGCTGTATATCTCTTCCTGATTGGGTATACTCTCCTCCCACTCACGGCCACGATTATCAATGTTCGGCAGCCCGAGAAAAGAGTCGCCGTTTTGATCGATCAGAACAATCCCCTGTCTTTGACTTGTCGATGTCAAACCAATAATGTCAATATCACCTGAACGAGAAAGCGCACGTTTTGCCAGTTTCATCACTTGCTTCCACAGCACCTGAGGAGAAAAATAACGGCTGTCCGGGTAAAGCGTCTCGGTAGCATACACGATGTCCTCCCTTTCAACCGTTTGAACGCTGCCCGATACACTTACGACCGCTACTCTCGCATTCCCTGTGCCGATATCAAAAACGAGATAGCCTTTTTGTTTTTTCATTCCTGTAACCTCCTCTCTTAAACCTCTGTTTTCAGCTCATCTTTGTTATACAGTGTCGGAATATTAAGAGTTTTTCCAACCTTCCACTTTTTGAGGGCTTCGTTCAGGATCGTCACGTGATGATCTTCTACTTCAAAGGTTGCTCCAGCGAGATGCGGTGTTGCCAGAACATTAGGCAATGAAATGTATTCGTAATCTGATTCCTCTGGAGGTTCATGATAAAAAACGTCTAAAATCGCTCCTCTGATTTTATGTTCTTTTAATACAGATAAAAGATCTTCACGGTTTACCACAACTGCTCTTGAAGTATTGACGAAAATCGCACTCTCTTTCATCAGATCAAAATACTTCCGATCAATAAGTCTCAGTGTTTTCTCAGTACGAGGCAGATGGACAGAAACGATATCACTGTCTGAAAACACCGTTTTGAGAGATACTTTTTCATACAGCGGATGATCGTCTTGTACGTATGGATCGTAATACTTTACTTTACAGTCAAACGCTGTCAGCAGTTTTGCAATCCTTTGACCAACCGCGCCGAACCCAACCATGCCGACCGTTTTTCCCGTTAATTCGTTCCCTTTAAATTTGACATAAGCCTGCAAGTAATCGCTGTCCCATTTTCCATCCTTCAGCCATTGATTAGAGGAGCTGGTATGGCGGAGAAAGGAAATCACATTACCGATAAACATTTCAGCAACCGCTTGTGCATTCCGCCCGGGTGTATAGAAAACGGGTATACCTCTTTTTGATGCTGCGGCCACATCCACATTGGATGGCATTCCTCTGCACACGCCCACAAATGAAAGTTCTGGAACAGATGCAAATACGCTGTCTGTTACTTGATCAAGCTCAGTAATCAAGCCTGTCGCATTTGTTGCTTTTAGCAGCTGAATGAGTTCATCTTCCCGATATGCCCGGCCTTGTTCCTTCCAAGATTGATAAGTAACTGAGCCAAACATGTTTTCAAGCTCTTTTCGTCCTTCTTCGTTGTACGGTGCCGTAACCAAAACCGTCATGGTGCAAAACATCCTTTTCATCATATTTTTTCATAAAAAAATCTCTTTCCGAAGATGGAAAGAGATTCATGTATAAGCGTGCCCTGTTTACAGACAGACGCCGGTATAAACCTTGCTTTCCTATCTTTCAAGCTGACGCTTGCTGGAATTGGCACAATAATGTTGCCGAGGTTTCATAGGGCCAGTCCCTCCACCTCTCTGGATAGAAAATGTTGAGTATGTAATTTTCAGAATGAAGAATACGTTTATCATAAAGAAGTCTCAGATTGATGTCAATCTCTTTTTTTCAGAATTGACGTTATCATCCGAAATGTTATAATTCTTACAAAATATCTAACTAGAGAGAGGAACTGGGCCATGAAATCTTTTGCCACACAACAAAACGGCATTTTTAAATCCGTTTGCTCGCTTGACTGCCCGGATCAGTGCGGATTGTTAATACATAAAAAAGACGGAAAAATTGTGAAAGTCCAAGGTGATCCTGATCATCCTGTCACAGCCGGGAACATATGCAACAAAGTCCGAAACATGACGGAGCGCATCTATGATGAAAAGCGGCTGACTACACCGCTTAAACGGACAGGTGCGAAAGGCCAAGCGATATTCGAACCGATTTCTTGGGAAGAGGCAATCGATACCATTACCTCCCGCTGGAAACAGCTGATTGATGAAGAAGGAGCTGAAAGCATACTTCCGTACAGCTTTTACGGAAATATGGGGAAATTAACAGCTGAAGGTATGGACCGCCGCTTCTTTTACCGCATGGGTTCGAGCCAGCTCGAAAGGACGATTTGCAGCAAAGCAGGATCAGAGGGCTATAAATATACAATGGGTATAAGTGCGGGAATTGATCCTGAGGAAACCATTCATACGAAACTATTTATTTTTTGGGGAATCAACGCGGTCAGTACAAATATGCACCAAATTACTATCGCCCAAAAAGCACGAAAACAAGGTGCAAAAATTGTCGTGATTGATGTTCATAAAAACCAGACAGGACGTCTTGCAGATTGGTTTATTCCCATAAAACCCGGAACCGACAGCGCACTTGCTCTTGGCATCATGCACATCTTATTTAAAGAAAACCTTCATGATGAAGCATTTCTGTCTGAATACACGGTCGGCTATGAAGAGCTCCGTGAACACGTGAAACAGTATGATCCGGAAAAGGTATCACTGATCACCGGTGTCAGCACCGAAGATATGTATCAGCTGGCAAGAATGTACGGCGAAACCTCCCCTGCTTTTATTAGAATCGGAAACGGACTTCAACACCACGATAACGGCGGGATGATTGTACGGACGATTGCCTGTCTTCCGGCGGTTACTGGCCAATGGCTGCACACAGGGGGCGGCGCAATTAAGCATAACAGCGGAATTTTAGAATATAACACAAATGCCTTGCAGCGGCCTGACTTATTGAAGGGGCTCACACCGAGATCGTTTAATATGAATCAGCTGGGCAAAGTGCTTTTGGAAACCGATCCGCCGATTCGTTCTCTTTTTATTTACGGGACGAATCCAGCCGTTGTCGCTCCAGAAGCGAATAAAGTCAGACAGGGCTTGCTGCGGGAAGACCTGTTTACTGTGGTTCATGATTTATTTTTAACGGAAACGGCTGCATATGCGGACATTGTACTGCCTGCAACATCCGCTTTTGAAAATACTGATTTTTATACCTCCTACTGGCACCATTACATTCAGCTTCAGCAGCCAGTGATTGAGAAATATGGAGAAAGCAAGTCTAACACTGAGGTGTTCCGATTACTGGCTGAAGCAATGGGGTTCACAGACCAGGAGCTCAAAGATTCAGATGAAGAATTAATCCGCCAGGCGCTTGACCATCCAGATAACCCATATTTGGCGGAGATTGATTACGATTCACTTACTAAGCATTCATTTATGAAAGCGAAACGCGAAAAGCCGCTGTTTCCAGGCGAACTTCCGACTCCAAGCGGAAAAATAGAATTATACTCAGAGAAAATGAAACAAGCCGGTTTCCCGGCTTTACCGACACATACGCCTCTTACATGCGATAACGAATATCCGTTTATGTATGTTCCGGGGCCAAACCATAATTTCTTAAACTCAACGTTTTCCAACAATGCAAAGCACATCAAGCTTGAAAGGACGCCAAAGCTCTTTATCAACACAAAAGATGCTGAAGAACATGGAATCATTGATGGGGATCCTGTACGAATTTGGAACGGTCGGGGAGAATGCGAGCTGGCCGCTGCAGTCGGAGAACAAGTGCTGCCCGGGGTCGTAGTCAGCCAAGGATTATGGGCGGATGAAACAGGCAAAAAACAGCTTGTAAACGCGCTTACCTCAGACCGCTTGTCCGATATGGGCGGCGGCGCCACCTTTTTTTCAGGACGTGTACAGATTGAAAAAGCATGAACAAAAAAACGCCCAAATCACGTTCTGGCAGTTTTTTTGGTTGAAAATGAAACCCGGAGTATGCCAAGCCCGTATAACATAAAATCGACATAATGGAGGCATGCATATGGACGTTTTTTTAGGAATCGGTGTTGCTTTAGCTGGATATTTTATCGGTGAAGGCTTAAAGCAAATGAACCATCCAAAAGCATATGAAAAAAGTGATACCTTTCTTATAAAAGAACGAGATATTCACTTTTACATCGGACATTTTTTAGGAATAACGACAACTGAGGCAAAACAGTTAGCTGGAGACATGACAGACATTCCATACATTGAAATAAACGGAAAAAAATATGTACAGAAACATATGTTAAAAGAATGGACATTCACATTAATTGAGAAACATCAGGGTGAATAAAGCAAATCTGAGGAGAGCGAGATTCATTGTCACGCTCTTCTCAGTTCAGATGTATAGTCAGCTGATCATCCTCTCAGTTCAAACATCGATTCTATTTTAAGTAAACTTGTAAAGATACATTCTGATTGCCGTAAGACCAAACGGTGTTTTCAATTTTGAGGTTCTGGCTGAATGTTTCAATCCATACCTGTTTTGAGTTTAATAAAAGACAATTGCGCTGAGTTAAGCGTCACTTCTTCAATCTGCTCGTTTTTTTGATACACAAATACAACTTTTATGGTATCTCCGTCTTTCGCCATATTCATCTTCAATGTCTCTCCTTTATGATACGTAGAATGCCACTCTTCTAAAATTTTTTAAACTTTATTTCGATATCCATGTCATTTCTCGTACAGCGCCTCCCCTTTTTTCTAAAACGCGAACCTGATTTACTTTATTTTCCCGGTAAGCTGCACACGTTTATAAAGGATTAGAGAATCCCAAAACCAGTAAATCACTGCTGATGCAATACTTAACATATAATAAATATTTGATTGGAATATCCATGATATTGAAGCAGGCTCATTGATAGCATAAAACAGGAATACAGAAATGAAAGCGAGTACAATGTAAAACGATAGATACATTAAACTGAATGTTCTTGCTGTTTTCTGCAAGATCATTTGCAGCGGAAAAGCAAAAAGCCCAAACATCATAAAACCATATAATAAAGCAAGTGCTCCTGTGAATAAAGCGATCATCAGCATGTGATAGGTGACGAGAGAATAAAATCCGAAAAGCAAACCAAAAGAAAGGCTGGATAGTCCTAACGTCATAAGCTGATATGATACCATTTTGTTCATTTTTTCACCTCCTAATTGACTTTTTAATGGTGGCTGTTATGTTTACATGCAGATTCCTTCCCTAACCTGTCCTAATCTCTGCTTCTTTTTCAAACGTTTTGTACAGTGTTTCCCAGCTTTAGACAGCTTCTTCATATACGAAGTGTGCTAATAAAAGGTTTCAAAAACGACCGAAGGTAAAGCCTCTCTGGCTTAAATGGGAAAGAGTCAACGAAAAAAAGCGAATGAATACCTGCCTAACAGACAGAATAAGAAGAGTTGATATTCAACACTTTTCGTAAAGGGGTGACACCAATGAGTAAAAAAGGAATTCAAAATTCAAGTATTGAGCAAATAAGAAATGACCATGAGACTGAAACAGCTTTTAAAGTAGATGATCCTAAAAAACATGGTTCTGATCCTAAAAGAACGAAATAAGTTTCGACTTAACCCCATATGACACAGTTAAATTTCAATAATCTGGAGTGAGTAAAGTGACTCAAAAAAGTGGAGCAGACAGACCGGATGACTACAAAAGATTTTCTTCAATTGACAAGGACTATGATTTCCAGCAGACTTTAAATGAAAGTGGTAAGACAGAAAATGCAAACGCTGAAACGCAAACTCATAATAAAGAAAACATAAATGACACCACAGATGTGGCTGGAAAATATTTCGATCCCTCAGATTATAAAGGAACCACGCAATTGGAAAAAGGATTGGCTGAAACTCATGAACAAGTCAGCGATGACTATTTTGAAGGGACTATTGATCAAAATTTGGACTAGTCATTTAAAACGGAGCTAACTTTAAAGAAGTAAGTTAGTTCCGTTTTCACAGTGAAAATACCTGTCAATGCTAACATCATACCAGCTTCTGATATTGAGGAAGCTTAAAACCCCACCGAATAAGGTGGGGTTTTAACGTCATGTAACCTAATTAATATTTAAAACGATGAATGACCGTTTGAAGTTCTTCCGCCAACTTGGATAGAGATTCTGCAGCATAAGAGATTTCCTCCATTGAATGAAGCTGTTCCTGTGATGATTTTGCAACCGCTTCTGTATTTGCTGACGTTTCTTTTGTACCAGCGGCTAATGTATGAACTGTATGCTGAATTACTTCAACGCCTGATGTAAGCTGCTGTGTTGCCGCTGCCACTTCTTGTATTTGAGAAGTGACCTGTTCCACCAAATTCAGTATTTCATTGAAATTCCCTGTTGTCTCTTGAGAAAGA
The DNA here is from genome assembly GCF_042709275.1 of Bacillus sp. LR_5. NCBI lineage: Bacteria > Bacillati > Bacillota > Bacilli > Caryophanales > Bacillaceae > Bacillus > Bacillus sp. LR_5. The sequence continues at coordinate 15,139 of NZ_JAVAXX010000061.1, forward strand.
ACAATACCTGAGCTCACATTTTCTTGAACAACCTTAATGTTATTCACCGTTTCAATTGATTCATTTTGGATGGTTGTTACCACCGATTGGATGTGATGGGCTGATTTATTCGTTTCATCGGCCAATTTCCGAACTTCTTCTGCCACCACAGCAAATCCTTTCCCTTGTTCTCCGGCTCTGGCCGCCTCGATCGCTGCATTCAGTGCCAGCAAATTTGTCTGCTCTGAAATATTTGTGATTAGCGAAGAAATATTGCTGATTTCTGCTGTGCTCGCTACCAATGCCTGCAAGCCATTGCCGGCAGAATCGACAGATTTATCAATGAACTTCATCTGATCTAACATTTTGTTGACGGATTGAGATCCTATTTCAGCCTTGTCTCTCATCGACGAAGAAAGATCCGCTATGTTACCTGTATTTGAAGCAACAGATGATATACTGTCTAATAATTCAGTAATGGATTCCGCACTCTTTTCTGTCATTGAGCTTTGCTTCACATTGCTGTCGGCAGCCATCTGCATCGCTCCGGAAATTTGTTCAGAAGTTGATTTTGATTCTTCCGCGCTTGCCGATAATTCCTCGGAAGATGCAGCGACTTGTTCAGATGAGCTGCTGATCTGCTTCACAATTTGAGTTAATGAATGGGTAAAAGAATTGAAAGATTGAGCAAGCTGACCAAATTCGTCCTTATTTTTCACAATGACTTTTTTGGTTAAATCCGCCTCGCCATGAGCAATTTCCTCCAGCTGCCTATTCATACTTCTTAATGGCACCATAATGGACTTTAACAACAATAAGCTTAAAACAATGCCTACCATTATTGATACCGCTGTGACAATGATGATGAACCATTGACTCATTTCCCCATTGCTGTGTATTTCACCTTTTAGATCCTCCACCTCTTGATCCAGGCGATCAGACAGCTTATTGACAGCTGGATCTACAACTTCTTTTCTTAACGTTCTTTCTTCTCCAAAATGAATGGTTTCTGCTTTTTTAGGATCTGAAGAATAGGCTTTTAATACTTGCTGATTTAAAGCTCTATACTGAATAATACTTGTTTTAATGTCTTCAATATTTGATTGATATTTCTCTTCATCAATCAAGTCATTGACTCGATCCAGGCTCATTAAGGCATCGTCTGCTTTTTCCTTCATTCCCTCTTCATATTCTTTGTCTCCGGTAATCAGAAAGCCTCTTTCATCATTTGATAAACCGGCCAATCGATATTGGATGTATTTCATTTCTTTTTGGAATTCCATTTTGTCTTTAAGTTCTTCATTCTTTTTCACAGTAGAAGAAATCATAAAAACGGAGGAACCTCCAATTCCAATCATTGAAAGAACTAATATTGATACAATCCCCAGCAATTTTGTTTTCACTTTCATGTGTCGTTTTCCCTTTCTGCACTATGTATGATTGAAATAGCTATTCGCTTACTCCCATGTCAATAATATCGACATGTTTTATCAAGTTTTATAGTGATGTCTTATCCAGTACATAAGCAAATTGTTTACATCTCTAGACAATGCAGAAAAACACGAAAGACATTTACTGCCTTGTCTACATAGTATTTCAATTTGCTCTTTTTATTCAGACATACTAAAAAAGGCTTTTCCTATCTCAAATTAGCTGAACAGGCTGTTCTTTCGAAAATATAATACAATACGCAGCCTGATGTGAAGGAGCGAAACGCCAAATGGGGATCATCAATGGAAAAGAATTCATTGACCGATTAAATAAACTAGAAAACGAAATATGGTATGATGGCGAAAAATTAGAGGGTAACATTTCTGATCATCCTGCATTTAAAGGAATACTCAAAACGAAAAGCTCGCTTTAATGATTTGCAAACGAAGGATGAGTTAATCAATGAAATGACTTATCACCTTCCTGGAGATCTTGATCGAATCGGTCTCTCATATCTTCAGCCTAAAACCAAAAGTGATTTGAGAAAAAGAAGGAACATGATAGAACATTGGGCTAGACATACTCATGGAATGATGGGGAGAAGTCCGGATTATATGAATACGGTCATGATGAGCTTTGCATCCTCAGCAGAGCTTTTAAGAGATAAAGAAAATTGCTTTCCGGAACATATACTAGACATGTATCAGAAAGCTGCTAAACATGATCTTTCCTTTACCCATACATTCATTACCCCCCAAGTGAACCGGTCACAGTCCTATTTGGGGCTAAGTGAAAAACCGATATCTGCTAAAGTAATCGATAGAACTGAAAAAGGATTAATTATACAAGGTGCACGTTTGCTTGCGACTCAAGGCGGGTTAACTGATGAAATCTTGGTTTTTTCGGCACCGAAATTTTATTTTGAAAAGGATGAAGCTTTTGCATTTTCGATTCCATCTAATACAAAAGGTGTCAAATTCATCACAAGAGAATCATTTGTATTAAGCGATTCTGCCTTTAATCATCCCTTAAGCTCAAAGTATGAAGAAATGGATTCAATCGTAGTTTTCGATCACGTGTTAGTGCCATGGGATCGTGTGTTTTTTTACGATAATGTTGAAGCAGCTAAAGACTTTATGACGAAAAGCTCCTTTCATGCCTTTACCTTTCACCAGGTCGTCATTAGGCAAATGATCAAAATTGAATTTCTATTAGGAGTTGCACAGCTTCTGGTCGACACTATTAATGTTTCTGAATACCAGCACATACAAGAAAAGCTCTCTGAAATCATTGTTGGATTGGAAACAATTAAAGCACTTATTGACAAATCAGAAAATGATGCTCAGTTAGATGAATACGGCTATATGCGTCCCAGTTTAATTCCTCTTCAAGTCATCAGTACGATCATTCCTGCTCTATATCCTCGATTTACTGAAATCATACAATTAATTGGCGCTAGCGGAATGGTGACGCTGCCGACAGAAAATGCGTTTGACTCAGAGATACGGGAAGATCTTGACCAATACCTTCAAGCAACTAATACAAACGCTGAAGAGCGTGTGAAAATGTTCCGCTTGGCGTGGGATTTAACAATGAGTTCATTCGGAACAAGGCAAACACACTACGAAAGATACTTTTTCGGAGATCCTATTCGGATTTCAAGCAGACTGTACACCAGTTATCCAAAGCAGCAGCAAGTAAACATGATTAAAGCGTTTTTATATGCAGATGTTGATGATTGATATCTAATCTCTTCATGTAACGAAATGAAAAAAACAGCGGGAAAGGTCCGCTGTTTCGTATTTTTTATTCAGGAAACTGTACATGTCCCGGCACTGTATATGCATTAGACGTTCCGCTTTCAGGCAGCTTCGGAATGGTATCTTTCACAATTTTTCCGCGGATGTCAGTCATTCTGACTTTGAGAGAGCCTGTCCCTACATTAGTGCTGACAAAATGGTTATAGTCCATTTTCTCCATGTTAATCCACTTACCATCCTTTTCATATTCCATTTTCATCACAGGATACTTGTGATTTCTGACTTGAATTGCAGCCCACCATCTGCTGCTGCCTTCTTTGATCCGGTACGTGAAGTTGCCGCTGATTGGGGCTTTGACAACACGCCATTTAATATTGATTTTTCCGTCTTTCATATCGCCGATTTTTCGGAAGGCATTAGGTGACAGATCAAGAGCTCCCCGAGCGCCTTCAGGATACAGATCGGTAACGTAGACAATTGTTTTTCCTTTTGGCCCTATAACTTCCAAATAAGAGCCTGCAAGTGCCGCTTTCACTCCCCCGTAATTGAGATCTGCAGGATTTATTGCTGCAATCTCCATATCGGAAGGAATGGGATCCAGCAGGAAAGCTCCTCCTGAATAACCTGACCCTGTATACGTTGCATAGCCTTCATGCAGGTCGTCATATGCTGCCGAAGCTTGCGGGGAAAAACAAAAGATCATCAACAAAACCATACCAACAATTGCACTGATATTCTTTTTCATAAATCTCCTCCTCAATCCAGACTTCAAATGAGAATCATTATCATTATAAGACTCAATCCATCTGGTTTGAAAGAGGAAATAGATTCATAGATGATTTTAAGACAGATTCACTATCATTCATATATCAAAGGAAGGGTTTTTATGAAAAAGTCAATACGAATGAATGAGTATACCCATCAGCCAAATTCCTTATTTTTATTTGCTGAGCTGTATTCTCATAGCCATAAACGAAATGAAACGAGCTGTTGGCCTGATATCAGTTATTATTTTTCCCCGCTCAGTTTCAACTTAGCTGTCATCATGATGCCAAATATCAGCACAATCGGAACCCAAATGATGATATCATAAAAATCAGGCTCAGCTAAAGCTACAATAATAGCCCCCACACAATATAAGATAACAGCCAGCGCTCTTAACACAGCATCTCTTAAGAATGTCTTCTTCTGCTTCTTAAAAAACAAACGGCCGGATAAATCCTCTAAAAGAGAAGCCAATGTTCCGGTCAACACAGTTGAAGAAATACCTGCGATCCCCAGCTTTTTAGCTGCTATTGTTTGAATCCCCATGGAAATGCTCAAGAGAATAATAAGAATGTATACAGGAACAAAAGCCGAATAAAAAGAAAGACAAGCAAAGACAAACAAAATGAATGCTTCAAGTGCCAACGCTTTTGTCACAGCAGAAGGCCAAAGGGTATTCTCTGCCTTTCCGACCATCAGTGTTGAAATAATCACGCCGCATATAAATCCGATTAGCGCAGTCAAAGAATTAAAAACTGTAACCTGAAGGGATTTGCCGATCGCTAACCCAAATAATACAATATTTCCAGTCATATTCGCTGTGAACACATGTCCCAGGCTTAAATACCCGATTACATCCACGATTCCAGCTGTTAAACATAAAAGTGAAAGCAAGGTGTTTCGATAAGCTGCTGCAGTCAACGGTGCATCAATCCTTTCTTCTGTTTCAATTGTTAGTGTGTCTTTTAGCGCAATCTGTATTTTAAATAACCCGGCATTAATTAGGAAGATAGAACCTATCATTCCTTTTTATTTACTGTAATAATAATCCTTGCGAGGAAATTATTACATTTGAAAGGAAGCATATTGTGATGAAACGATTTTGTTTATGGTTTGCCATGTTCAGCTTGTTATTGGTTCTCTTGCCTGGAAAAGCGTTTGGAGCCGTCGATTTTCCAAATACCTCAACGAATGGCCTTTTAGGATTTGCCGGAAATGCTAAAAATGAAAAAGGCATTTCTAAAGCGAGTACAACGGGTGGAAAAAACGGTCAGATTGTTTACATTCAAAGCGTAAATGATTTAAAAACCCATCTAGGAGGATCCACTCCAAAAATTTTAGTGCTTCAAAATGATCTTTCCGCATCTTCGAAAACAACAGTTACCATTGGCTCAAATAAAACACTCGTAGGCTCTTATGCGAAAAAAACGCTAAAAAATATTTACTTAACAACTTCATCTGCCTCTGGAAACGTCATTTTTCAAAATCTAACATTTGAACACAGTCCACAGATAAATGGAAATAATGATATCCAGCTTTATTTAGATTCCGGCATCAACTATTGGATTGACCACGTCACATTCTCAGGCCACAGCTATAGTGCAAGCGGTAGTGATTTGGACAAACTCTTGTATATCGGAAAATCAGCAGATTATATCACCATCAGCAACTCAAAATTCGCGAATCATAAATACGGTTTGATTTTAGGATACCCAGATGATTCACAGCATCAATATGACGGCTATCCTCACATGACAATCGCCAACAATTATTTTGAGAACTTGTATGTAAGAGGCCCGGGTCTCATGAGATACGGATATTTTCATGTTAAAAACAATTACAGCAACAACTTTAATCAGGCGATTACGATTGCCACAAAAGCAAAAATATATTCCGAATATAATTACTTTGGGAAAGGCAGTGAAAAAGGCGGAATCCTCGATGACAAGGGCACTGGTTATTTTAAGGATACAGGCAGCTACCCTTCTCTCAACAAGCAAACCTCTCCGCTGACTTCCTGGAATCCCGGATCTAATTACAGCTACCGTGTCCAAACGCCGGAGTATACAAAAGAATTTGTCACGAAATATGCCGGATCACAAAGTTCAACTCTGGTATTTGGCTACTGACACAAAAGAGGCCTGCGTAAAAAAACGCCGAGCCTCTTTTTGTACTTATAGGCTATTTTTAAGCGATCTTGTTACACTCCTTCAAGTCAAGGGCCGATCAAACCAATCTTACCAAAAAGCGTATTTTCTTTTTCACAATAACTTCTCAACCGGCTTTCTTATTATATCAGGTTATCGCAAGTAAAAATTATCCATATGACAAAGTTTCAAAATAGATTCTTCTTTTTGTATGACATTTGTTTTTTATCATCTATAAATTAGACCGCCATCAGTTAATATCGCCTGGCCGGTAATGTAATCTGAATCATCTGAAGCTAAGAATGATACCAGATTAGCAACATCCTCAGATGTTTGATATCTTTTAAGGGCTATTTCCGAAGAAAATTTTTCAAAAGCTTCCCCCGGCTGCAAATCATCACTGTGTTTCACCATTTCTTCATCAATTCTGTCCCACATTTTCGTTTTTGCGACTCCGGGACAATATGCATTCACTGTTATTTTATACTTCGCCAGTTCTTTAGCAGCTGAATGTGTAAAAGACTTTACCGCGTGCTTCGTCGCTGAATAAGTGCCCAGCATGTCAAATGATTCGTGGCCCGCTATACTGCATGCGTTAATGATTTTTCCCTTTGTTTTTTGTTTCATAAACTGATCAGCGGCTGCTTGAGTGCCAAAGACAACTCCATTCACGTTAACCTGAAATAATCTATTCAGCTGTTCTTCTGTGATCTCCAAAAATGGTGAAACAGCTTCAATACCCGCATTGTTTACAAAAACATCTAAACGGCCAAACTGATCTACTGCTTCTTTAACCAAATTGTATTGGTCATCACGTTTCGATACATCACCTTTCACTCCAATCACATGAAACTGTTTCTCCTTGAAATCTGAAACAGTTTCATGTAGCAGTGCATCATTGATATCATGCAACACTACACGAAAACCATCTTGACATAGTCTCTCTGCGATGCCTCTTCCTAATCCTCCTGCAGAACCCGTAACTATCGCTGTCTTGGACATAAACATTCCCCTTTCGCAATGAGTTATCGTGACTATATATTTATTTTAACAAATCATTTTTTCTCTACTTCATTTAAACTGCAGAGACAAAAGAAAGCTTGGCTCTAATGCTCCCCGCCCTAGATGCCCATATCAGAGCTTTCTGCGCATAAAAAAACAATTGAATCAATGCCCTTTTCATTCTTATCTTTAGACAGTAAAAAAAGGCCACGTTTTAGATCGGCCTTCACATTCAAACTTTTATCAATATTCGTATACATTATCAAACTGATAACCGTATAAACCTTTAACTTTCACTTCTCCACAGTCTTGATCTTTCGTTAGCTCTAAATAATGATTTTTGAACGGCATTGCTTCGGCTTGATCAGTTGCGCTTAAATCAAAATGGTTGCCTGTGAAATTTTTCTCACTTAGCGTGATTTCATATCCTGATAAAGACAGGCGGAACATTCTAGCATGAATTGTGCATCCTTCTGCATCATAAATTGTGAATCGGTACCCGAACTGAGACGGAAACCTATTTGGATTTGACTCATCATACATCATGAACGATTTTTGATTTTCTGTCATCGTAAAACTAACTTTTTCCTCATTTTTCACAGTAGCTGCTGAAGCATTCCCTGCATGGATTGTCATCAAAAACAAAGCTAAGATTAACATTAAAAGCTTTTTCATTTCGTTTCCTCCAACCTTTTTATTTCAATATATTGGAATTGGAAACTTTGATCAATATAAACTTTACTAAATAAGTCTTTAGGGTCAGTTTCTTCAGCTTGTCATGAAAATGCTGAATGAATCTAATGACTAATCCAGCATCATACTTTATGAATTATCTAAACCATGCCTTTTCTAAGTGATTTGTGAAATTAGGATCATTAAAAGGGACATTCGCTTTACCGAAATCCGTTATATTTAAAGCATTTCTCGCTACCGGTGTTAAGTCTTCCCACCCGATTAATGGCTGAGTGCCCCCTGCATGATCACTAATATGCAGTTCATGATTTAAAGGCCATGTGCTGTCATAGGCAATTAATGGATGTGTATCCTTCATATTGCTTTCATTTGGTTGAACATTCGTAAATTTTCCGTGTCCGGAGTATGCAATTGATAAAACTTTCGGATTTTGATTAGCCGGATTGTCGATCCAAACTACGATTCCTTCCCAGTCATGTCTATGACCCAAACCTGGGGAAGCCTCATCCTTCGGAAAATACCAAGCATACATAATTGCCCACACATCATTGTACCAGGTAGAACGTGAATAAACTTGTCCAGTATGTTTGCTGCAACTCCCTTCAGGCGTTCCAGTTGGCTGTAACCCGCCACTCGTATTGCCTTGTGCATCTACTGCTGGAAAGGGCACACAGCCGCTATAAACCTTCAAATACGGCTGGAACCGTTTTGCGGCTTTTTGAGTAATAGAGGTTGGAGCCACTTCATTGAACCCTACTACTTTGTCATGATCGATGACAGCAGCATCAACTGTTGGAACTAAGCTGATAAAAGCGAAAAATGACATCAAAACAGCAAACACTATCTTCTTCATTTCATTTTCCTCCTTATCGCATTCGTTATGTAAAGCCTAAGCTGCAAAGTCATTATACAAATAATGGAACCCCGATTCAATCAAGTTTACAGAATCTTAAAACCAATAAACATAATCTCTACAATTGTTCTGCCACTCTATTGAATGAATACATTGCTTCTTTACATTCAACTGTTAGCCAGCAACCGTTTCGCCTTTTTGATTTTCATGTTTCCAGCCTGTACAATATTCTAAAACCCGAAAAAGGATGATGGACATGTGCGGCAGGTTTACTTTATTCTCTACATTTGATGATATTATTGACCAGTTTGACATCGATCAATTTTTGCCTAAAGACGAATACCATCCAAGCTATAATGTCGCACCATCACAAAACATCCTGGCAATCATCAATGACGGATCAAATAATCGCCTAGGCAAGCTTAGATGGGGTCTTATTCCTCCCTGGGCAAAAGATGAAAAGATCGGCTATAAAATGATCAATGCTCGAGCTGAAACAATAACCGAGAAACCGGCCTTTCGAAAACCGCTTGTCAGTAAACGCTGCATCATTCCAGCCGACAGTTTTTATGAATGGAAACGGCTTGATCCCAAAACCAAAATTCCGATGCGGATCAAACTGAAATCATCTGCTCTTTTTGCGTTTGCCGGGTTATACGAAAAGTGGAAAACACATCAAGGGGACCCTCTTTACACCTGTACAATCATCACAACTACGCCTAATGAACTCATGAAAGATATACACGACCGAATGCCGGTTATATTGACTCATGATCATGAAAAAGAATGGCTGAATCCTCTGAATACAGATCCGGATGATCTGAAAAACCTACTCCTGCCTTATGATGCTGATGACATGGAAGCATATGAGGTTTCACCATTAGTGAACTCACCTAAAAATAATTCACCTGAGCTTCTTGATGCACAGAATCGTATGTAGTGATAGAACAAAGTTTTTTTCTTAATGCCAATCCACCCTAGATATAATGAATATTTAGTACATAGATTAATTAGTTATTTTATACGATTGATTTAAAATAATATTATTATGTAAACAGAAATAATTAAGCAATGTAAACTCCTTCAGACAATGGGGTTTACATTGCTTATTCATCTAACCCTTTGCAGAACAGCAAAGGGTATTGTAGCATCTGAATGAAAATCTCTTTACTTTTCAGCTTTGTCAGAAAAATAACTGAACCACATTAAACTTACGAAACCTGCAGCACCCATGATTGTAAATATGATATAAGCCCATGTGGATAAATCCATACACTTCCCCACCTAAGAAATAAATTAAGGAATCTTTTATCTTCAATTAAGATCTACTTCTTTCTTTTTCGTGTCCAATTTAATACTAATAAAAATGTTGATGATTGCAGCTGGAAGATATAAAATTCCTACTCCCAGAATGCCTGAAATGGTACTTAAACTTACTATGTAACTTTTTGTCAAGGCTTGACTGTCAATCAAAATTAGAAGTGTAATCAATCCAGCTAAAACACCTACAAACCAAGCATTACCAAAAGCATAAGAATCATCCAACACTCCTAGCCATTGCCCCAATATTGAGATTCCAATAGCAGTAAAACTGGATAAGAAAGTGAGTGCTTTCATTCTCGCCCTCCGTATTAAAGCCATTCTCATTTTACGTAATCAACTGATTAAATATTTTGAAAACCGCTATAAATGGTCAATCAGTAATGGTTATCATTTCCACATGAACATTTTAAAGCCCATCACAATACAATGCAAGCAGAAAAACCCTACATAACGTATACATAGGGATTTAATAACTGTTTATTTATTTTAATGAAATACGCATGGCCACATTCAGCCTTACTGAGCTTTTAACTAAACAATAGTGAAAGCCATTGTAAGATCGGTTAACTTCTTTACGTGTCGGAATATTTCACAACAGGCACTTTCTTCTTACGCAGAGAATCGAGCATGACTGATCCAGCATTCAAGTTGCTTTGCACTAATTCTTTAGGCGTCAATGCCATCCACTGATTGAGGGATATATCTGCATAGCGGTCACTTTTGAACATTTCTAAAAACCATAACGTTTCTGTACCAGTGTTTTGTACATAATGTCCAGCATTAGAAGGCACGTATCCAACGTCGCCTGCTCTATAATCAAATGTGCGGGCAGTCCCATTCCCGATAAATACTGTCATGCGTCCCTGCCCTGTCAGATAATACTGCCACTCATCGCTATTGGGATGCCAATGAAGCTCTCTCATTGCGCCAGGCTCAATCTGAACAAGTGCTGCCGCGATGTTTTTAGAAATCGGGAAGTTGGAAGAGTCAACAATTCGTACGCTCCCCCCAGGCGTTTGAATGGGGGTTTGATTCAACAACTCATATTTGAAGGGCAAGGGGACTTTTCCGTAAGGTGACTGAATGTCTTCACTGGCGATTGATCCCGGCACATTCCCTTGATAGATATAGACTTGTTCTGAAGGAAGAGAGTGAAAAGCATTCTCCGGCACACCAAAATTTGCAGACAGAACATCTTTTGGCGTGTGCGCAAGCCAATCTGAAATGGTTAACGTTGAAAACTCAGAAAAGTTTCCATCGTCGAAAACGAGGAGAAATTCGCAATGTTCCAATCCTTGAATGGAATGCGGAATTCCTGCGGGAAAGTACCAAAGATCGCCAGGGCCAACATCAGCAATGAAATTTCGTCCTTCTTGGTCAACAGCGGTGATACGGGCCCGTCCCAAAAGCATATAAGCCCATTCCGCTTGTTTATGCCAATGAAGTTCGCGTACTCCTCCCGCAGTTAAGCTCATATTTACTCCTGCAATTGCGGTCGAAATCGGAAGCTGCCTGACGGTGATTTCACGTGACCAGCCGCCGTGATCTAATTTCATGGGAGCATCTGAGAATGAAAATCTCAAGTTAGGTATCATCCCTTCGTCTGTAAGAGGCGGAACAAGTATATTCGGATTTTGAATATCCCGCATCATATTTCGCGGACCCGCATCAATAGCTCCGGCTCCATCACTTCGAATAGGCTGCGGCACGTTTCTGTCATCATGATTGATTGGTTGTTTTTCCAACAGCAAGCACCTCGTTTTAGAAATTAACAAGTTTTTATTCCAGCCTATGCAGGGTTTCATATTGCTGTGCCTAGAATTCCGCAAATAAAAAAGTGACCGCCAATGTAGTCATCTATTCATCAAATAAGCTATCTTTTATACCATGGCTTCTTATGTAATTTGATTTCTTCTGTCTGTTTTTTCTCGCCTGTTTTCCACTCCACTTTCACCAATACATCATGTCCTATCACTTCATCTTCAGGCATATAATTAAAGGTAGCGATGTGGTCCTCCATATGTCCTCCCCCTGGCATTTCTTCACCAGTGTATTCTGATAAGTCGTACTCATCTATGTTATCATCTTGATACTTTTTGCCATCTACATACAGAGTAATTCTTTCAACAACAGTCCTTTTCTCGTCTTTCTTACTCCCCTGCCAATACAAATTTAAAAAGTAATTAGGTACAATTGACGTCTTGTCTGATTTTTCAAGGTTAGAAACCCACAGTCCGCTTCTTCCGCTACCCTCATATTTCACTTTGTTTCCTGAGATCATTACAGTGATTGCTGCGATACAGATTATCAAGAATGCAGCAATCATCAACAGCCATTTTTTCATGTTGTTCTTTTTTCTCATGTTTTTCCCCTCTTTCTTCACTCTTTAGTAGAAAAATGTGATCAAAATGTTACTGAAAAGAAAATAAAAAAGGAGCCAGTGATTCAACAGATGGCTACTCTAAACTTTTTGAACTTAAATTAAAGGGTTAGAGACAAAATTATAAACATGCTCTTACATGCATTTTTGTTTCATTGACAATCCTCAAAATCATTACATTATTTTACAAAAATCCCTATGATTAAGATAATATCTCAGAAGAGGAGTTGGTGAGCAAGATTGCTTTAGAAAAGGTTGCTACTGCGCTGAATAAATTGGTATATTGCGATCAAGACAGAGAAAATGAATCAGGTGAGGGAATCTTATGAAAAAACTAGTTCTTTGCGTGTCTATTTTAACTGTGATTTTAAGTGGAGTAGCTTTAACGCAATGGAGTACAGATACACCATCTAGCATCCAAGTATCTGAAAGGCCACTCGGAGGTTAAGGGGATGATCAATCGATATAGCCCACCTCATGAGAGTGGGCTTTTTAATTTTCCATTACTCCAAGCTTCCTACACTTTAAGCAGCATTAAGTTCAA
>NZ_JAVAXX010000610.1:0-1144 GCF_042709275.1 Bacillus sp. LR_5
AGAAATGACAAAGCGGCTGGTACAGCAAGCACAATCACAATTAAATGGCACAACTAAATAAATTCAGGTCTTTATTCGCCGGGGGCACTCGGCGAATCTTCATTTTTAGCTGAATTATTATCACTGCTGTAGCCGTTTGGATTACGTCGGTCTGAAGCGTTATCCCTTCTGGACGAAGAACGGTTCTTGCCTTGTTCACCATTGTTCCAGTCCCTGTGATATTGGCTTTGGCCCTTGTCAGCGCCGTTATTTTCATTTCCTTTATCTTGAGGATCTTGTATTGGGGTTTGCTCATGGTCCCCATCTTTTTCGGTATTTGTGTTTTCATCTGATTCCTTTATTTTTTTATCTTTGTCACTATCATCAATCTGGTCATCCGCTTTCTCTTCTTTCTGGTCTCCGGAATCAGCATCATTCAGCTGTTCATTATCTCCTTGCTTGCTGTCCTGGGTGTCAGTTTGATCGGTGTTTTCATCCTCATTTTCATCACTCTTTTGATCCTCTTCCCCGGATGGTTTGCTGGAGTCATCTTTTATATCTTTATTGTCATTCTTTTCATTTGATTTGATGTAGCTGCCTGTTGAGACGCCTTCTTTCTTCGCTTTTTCCCTCGTTTGCATATCTGACTCGAGAGATTCCATGCGGTATGTCGTTTTATATTTTTCAGTCACATCATTCAGCTGTTTTTTCACAGCCTTTTTATATGTATTGTCTTCTGTGTTTTCATAAACAGTGGAAATCAATATTTCTTTCGATTTCTTTACATACCCGTGTTCACTGCAGTCGGTTATAATATCGTCAATCACCTTTTTAAAATCAGTCTTCTCCCAATCATCTATATCATTCACGACTTTCTGTCCCTCATCGTTTAGAGGCGTCAGTTCAATCACTTCATAATCGCTGTTTAACGCCATTTCGACGCTTGGATTGATATCGATTGTCATATACGCATAGGCCTTATTATTAGAAAAAACGGGGAGAACTATAAAAATAAAAAGCATAATAGCAGTCATCGTAAAAATCCCCATTTTGAAAGGGCGCAGTTTAAAAAAATCAAAAAAGCTGGCCCTTCTGCCCATGCGTGTTTCACTCGGAAGCATGATTTCTTCTCCGATTTCATAGCTGTGTCGATCATTTTTGGCTT
>NZ_JAVAXX010000611.1:0-1143 GCF_042709275.1 Bacillus sp. LR_5
TGGCATTGATGAAAATGTGGTTTGCTCTAGGGTCCATGGGTCTGATGTTTCTGGCTGTAGCTTCCATCTATTTAAGCCGCTTTAAGTGCCAAAACCGTTTTTTGAAGATTGCGATTTCATCATTCGCATACATGTGTATGCTCATATCTGGAATTATTGTGTTTGTCGTGGTTTTTAGCGGCCCTGTCAATGAATAAAGCTGTAAAAGGAAGTGCTGTATGGGTAAACTGAAGTGCGCAATCATTTTTGCGGCAGTCGTGTTTTTATCCGGATGTTTATATCCAAATGAACGGAAAAGCAGTGTGCATGCCATTCCTTATCAAGACCAGCTAAAGCAGGTTCAATCTGCTGTTGATGAATTTCAAAAGGCAAATGGAGGGCTGCTTCCTATTCAAACCAAAGATATGTCGACACCGCTATATCAAAAATATCCGATAGACTTTAACCGGTTAGCGCCAAGATACATAGCTGAACCTCCAAGTACGGCATTTGAAAGCGGGGGAGACTATCAATACGTGCTTGTTGACGTAGAGAACGATCCGACTGTTAAATTAATTGATCTAAAGATGGCAGAAAAAATTCGCGATGTGAAATTGCGCATCCAAATGTATCGTCAGGAGCATCAATATCCGCCTTACAAGGATGTGCTATCTCGTGATTTATTTACACTCGATGAGAAGAAGCTTGGGGATGGAAGCTCTCTTACAGTGACAAGCCCAATCTCAGGGAATTCCTTGCCGCTTATGATTGACGGAGACGGAGAAATATATGCCGATTACCGGACTGAGCTGGCTTCTTGCCTCAAAAAAAGCAAAAAAACGTTTAAACCCGGGACTGAAATCCAGGATATGATTTGGCAGGATACCCCCTTTGTCCCCGCGTTTTCTGTAAAATATACGGTAAATGACAAACAGGAACCTGTTTTTTTAGAAAATGATATGAAAAAGGAATGAACCTTTCTCCCTTGCATACAAATAGGGAGAAAGGTTTTTTTATACTTTAATAGATTGAGGATGAGAAATTTTCTAAAGATGTCATATTCAAATAGGACAACGTCATACACATATAGTGTCCTGTGTTTGATTGAAAGAGCTTAATAAAATTGAAAAGGATAGGAAGTCCGGGAGGGGATCACTTGGAAAA
>NZ_JAVAXX010000612.1:0-1140 GCF_042709275.1 Bacillus sp. LR_5
ATTTACTACTTCTGGATCGCTTAAAAGCTCATTTAATTTTTCGTATCGTTCTTCGATTGACTTTAAACGGTCTAACACGGTCTTCACCTCTGTTTTCCTGTGCGTAACATTCTCATTATAGTATAGTGCTTACCCCCAGTCAAAAGCATTTCAATCCCAGCTGGAAAAGCCTTCCCTGCTATACTGGGAATCAAGGAGGGATGATGTTGCTGAAATCCATACATCATATTGCAATCATATGTTCAGATTATGAAAAGTCGAAAGCTTTCTACGTACATAAGCTCGGTTTTCAGGTGATTCAAGAAACGTACCGCGAAGACCGCGGTTCCTATAAGCTTGATTTGTCACTTAACGGCTCGTATGTCATTGAGCTGTTCTCGTTTCCCGATCCGCCCGCACGCCAAACACGGCCTGAAGCTGCAGGCCTGCGCCACCTCGCCTTCACAGTCGACAACTTGGATGAGGCCGTTCAGGAGCTTCATGAAAAAGGAATCGAAACAGAGCCGATCAGAACAGATCCGCTGACCGGAAAGAGGTTCACCTTCTTTTTTGATCCTGACCAGCTTCCTTTAGAGCTGTATGAACAATAACGGTTTTTGAAGAAAAAAAGGAGATACCCACTTTCTTTGCCGAATCTTTTCTTGTTTTGTCTAACAAGAAGGGAACCGCATTCTATGGTCGAATACCTAGCTAAAAAGGAGGTATGGGATCATGAATACAAATATGGTAGCAAGTGAACTCGGCGTCTCCGCAAAAACGGTGCAGCGATGGGTGAAGCAGCTGAATCTTCCGGCCGAACGCAATGAGCTCGGGCACTACTCGTTCACTACAGAAGACGTGAAGTTTCTAAAATCTGTTCAAAAACAAATCTCTGAAGGCACGGCGATTCAGGATATTCATGTGCCGCATAGCACTAAAAAGCGCACAGGCTTCATTGTCCAAAAAACAAATGGCGATACAGAACGGCGAATCGAACAGCTCGAACAGAAGCTGGACACCCTATTACAGCAAAGGCAGGACGAAACTGAACTGCTGACAAGGATTTCGGAACTGGAACGCCAGCTGAAACAAAAAGCCGATGAGGGTGTATCTTATCAGCTGCTTCAGCACCGCAGAGAAATTGATGACATCCTTGCAGAC
>NZ_JAVAXX010000613.1:0-1137 GCF_042709275.1 Bacillus sp. LR_5
TGAGCACTTGCAAATAGTGAAAATAAAATTCTGTCTGGCGGAGTAGAAACATAATTTAATCCATGAGGAGCTGCGTTTTTAGATAACCATTTGACTGAATGCCAAGAACCAGCTATCTCTCCACCTAAACCCATTAAATATTCTCTTCTATTTGATAATTTTAAAAGTTTAGTACGTCTCAGCCCTTGTACAATTGCTTTTCCAACAATTTGTTCATTAATAATTTGGAACGGGCTACTAGGCATTATGTTTAACTTAACGTATTCTGGAATAATAGACTTGGCCGAGTCTGCCCTATTCATATTGAGACATGCTGCAGTAAAATCGTTTCCGCCAAATAAGGCACCATTTAGCTCTATATCCTCTCCCTTAACATCAAGAATATCTTCTAATACATGAAAAGCTCCTGATGTTTCAATCATTATAGATACTCCACGTACTAAGTCTTGAATTCCATATGACTTCACAAGCTTCTCAAAAATTTCTACAAACATAGAGACTTCCTCCGGAAAAGTAACCATTGACAATAGAATTTGTAAATGAACATTTACACCTTCGTTATATGCTTTATGTGCTGCCCTAATAACTCCTTCCGACCAAATTTGGCATATATCTTGTCTTTGAACGGTAACTCTTACTCCTCGACAACCATGATATGTTTCCGATTCATTTGCTAGAATTTTAACGCGATCACTCACAGCCTTTTCGTTTAAATTATATTTTTCAGAGAAACTTTTTGTATCAAAAGCTTTTGTAAAAATCATATTGTAGGGCATACATAACAATCTAACAACAGCAATCTCACCTGTACCTACTTTGAATACGTCATAGACCATATCAGTGAATCTTTGTAAATACTTATCTCTATACTCTAGGTAACTTTCTCCTACAATCTCTTCACCAAGAAATATTATTCTCATTAAATCAATGTCACTAGTTTGATTCCACATACGTTCATCTCTTAATAACCCTAACCCGTATCTATTAGAATTACTTTGCAGGCAAACCTCACCATTTACAACTGATATGTCACTTCCATACATCCTGGTAAGAGTCATAGTTCTAGTAGTATGAGCTGTTGATAACACCTTGAGATTTGAGATATTGTATGCTTCTTCTAATAATTTTTTAAAGCCT
>NZ_JAVAXX010000614.1:0-1134 GCF_042709275.1 Bacillus sp. LR_5
CTTGTTGAAAGTGTCCAAGATGTATTAAAAGCAGTTTCATCCAGAACTACGATTCCCATTCTGACTGGTATTAAAATCGTTGCATCAGATGATGGCGTATCCTTTACAGGAAGCGATTCAGATATTTCAATTGAATCCTTCATTCCAAAAGAAGAAGGAGATAAGGAGATCGTCACAATAGAACAGCCTGGAAGCATTGTTTTACAAGCCCGCTTCTTTAGTGAGATTGTAAAAAAACTGCCGATGGCAACTGTAGAAATCGAAGTGCAGAATCAGTATTTGACGATTATCCGTTCTGGCAAAGCTGAATTTAATCTAAACGGTCTGGATGCTGATGAGTACCCGCACTTGCCGCAGATCGAAGAGCATCACGCGATTCAAATTCCAACTGACTTGTTAAAAAATCTAATCAGACAAACAGTATTCGCGGTGTCCACCTCAGAAACACGCCCTATCTTGACAGGTGTAAACTGGAAAGTGGAGCAAAGTGAATTATTATGCACTGCGACGGATAGCCACCGTCTTGCTTTAAGAAAAGCGAAACTTGATATTCCAGAAGACAGATCTTATAACGTCGTGATTCCGGGAAAAAGCTTAACTGAACTCAGCAAGATTTTGGATGACAATCAGGAACTTGTAGATATCGTAATCACAGAAACCCAAGTTCTGTTTAAAGCGAAAAATGTTTTATTCTTCTCGCGGCTTCTGGACGGAAATTATCCGGATACAACCAGCCTGATTCCGCAAGAAAGCAAAACAGAAATCATTGTGAACACAAAAGAATTCCTTCAGGCAATTGATCGTGCATCTCTTTTAGCCAGAGAGGGACGCAACAACGTGGTGAAGCTGTCTGCAAAACCGGCTGAATCGATTGAGATTTCTTCCAACTCACCTGAAATCGGAAAAGTTGTTGAAGCGATTCTTGCTGATCAGATCGAAGGTGAGGAATTAAATATCTCATTTAGTCCAAAATATATGCTGGATGCACTAAAGGTGCTTGAAGGAGCAGAAATACGGGTAAGCTTTACAGGCGCAATGAGACCTTTCTTAATTCGCACACCGAATGATGAAACGATTGTACAGCTTATCCTTCCTGTCAGAACCTATTAATCCGATACACTGCTGCCGACCCTT
>NZ_JAVAXX010000615.1:0-1133 GCF_042709275.1 Bacillus sp. LR_5
CGGGTCGGCAGCAGTGTATCGGATTAATAGGTTCTGACAGGGAGGATAAGCTGTACAATCGTTTCATCATTCGGCGTGCGAATTAAGAAAGGTCTCATTGCGCCTGTAAAGCTTACGCGTATTTCTGCTCCTTCAAGCACCTTTAGTGCATCCAGCATATATTTTGGACTAAAAGAGATATTTAATTCCTCACCTTCAATTTGATCCGCAGCAATTGCTTCCACAACTTTACCGATTTCCGGGGAGTTGGAAGAAATTTCAATGGATTCAGCTGGTTTTGCGGACAGTTTTACAACGTTGTTGCGTCCCTCTCTAGCTAAAAGAGATGCACGATCAATGGCCTGAAGGAATTCTTTTGTGTTCACAATGATTTCTGTTTTGCTGTCTTGCGGAATCAGGCTGGTTGTGTCTGGATAATTCCCGTCCAGAAGCCGTGAGAAGAATAAAACGTTTTTCGCTTTAAACAGAACTTGGGTTTCTGTGATGACGATATCTACAAGTTCCTGGTTGTCATCTAAAATCTTGCTGAGTTCAGTTAAACTTTTTCCCGGAATCACGACGTTATAAGATCTGTCTTCTGGAATATCAAGTTTCGCCTTTCTTAATGCAAGACGGTGGCTATCCGTTGCAGTGCATAATAATTCACTTTGCTCCACTTTCCAGTTTACACCTGTCAAGATAGGGCGTGTTTCTGAGGTGGACACTGCAAATACTGTTTGTCTGATTAGATTTTTTAACAAATCAGTTGGGATCTGAATCGCATGATGCTCTTCAATCTGCGGCAAGTGCGGATACTCATCAGCATCCAGTCCGTTTAGATTAAATTCAGCTTTACCAGAACGGATAATCGTCAAATACTGATTTTGGACTTCGATTTCTACAGTTGCCATCGGCAATTTTTTTACAATTTCACTAAAAAAGCGAGCCTGTAAAACGATGCTTCCGGGCTGTTCAATAGTGACGATTTCTTTATCTCCTTCTTCTTTTGGAATGAAGGATTCAATAGAAATATCTGAGTCACTCCCTGTAAAGGATACTCCATCATCTGATGCAACAATTTTAATACCAGTCAGAATGGGAATCGTGGTTCTGGATGAAACTGCTTTTAATACATCTTGGACACTTTCAACAAG
>NZ_JAVAXX010000616.1:0-1123 GCF_042709275.1 Bacillus sp. LR_5
AATATACAGATATAAAACCCTTTTCGTAGCTATCTAGTAACATCATTGATACATGGTTTATACTCCTTCTTTAAATAAACCAGTAATAGGGTTGTCAACACTTGCCCCCCCCCCAACAAGAGCAAGTGAATCTGCTGCGTGTTCTTCTTTTTCAATCCTTCGTATTAATAACCACTTTTTACACCTATTTAGTATTCAAGTAAGTCAACTGATTTTTCTCCTTCTTCCACTAAACTGCTGCTTTAGTCGAATAAGAAAAAGTGATCTCCCTTAAGGAAGAATCACTTCCTCTAATTGAACAAGCAGTGAAGGTGAACATCGTTCTCGACATAAACTAAAATTTTTTATATACCTCTGCGTAAGCAACTTTCAATTGATTGATATTAAACCCCTCCAACAAGAAAACTCCGTTTAACAATCCATTTCATTTGGATAACCCCGCATCTTTTGGACGTTTTTCCCATGAAAAAAGTTGTGTCTTCCCTATAATATTTAACGAATCCAATTTTTAGATTGCCGTCTTTAAAGAGGTTTTTCATCTTGAGGTATACAAACAGTCATTTAGAGGATTGGATTGAAAACTTATACAGAAAGATTGATATTACAGAACCAGAACAAATTAATTTTGAACGGATTGCCGAGGCTTTAGATATCAGGCTTTCGTTTAAACCTGTAACAAGCTTCGCACTTAAACACAGCGGAATTTATAACATATGCTTGGACAGCCGAAAAAACCGAGTTGAACAATGGTATGATTTTGCTCATGAATTTTGCCATATATATAGACATGAAGGCGATAAAAAAACAATGCCTGCAACTTGGACTGATTATTTAGAGTGGCAGTCCAATTATTTTACATATCACTTTTGCATTCCAACTTTCATGTTGCGTAATATCAATCTTCCGTACATACAATCACATGCAATTGAAAATGTGGCTTGGCTATTTAAAGTATCCCCTTCGTTTGCGAAGAAACGTTTGAATCTTTACTACAGGAAGCTGACTCAACATTTATTTAATCAAACAGTTACGGGAAATCTGTGCCCCCCCCCTTTGTAATTAATAATGAAATCCTCATGCATTTGCGCGCATTGAAAAAAACAGAAAAAGCGTTTCCCTTCAT
>NZ_JAVAXX010000617.1:0-1111 GCF_042709275.1 Bacillus sp. LR_5
ATCAGACGTTTGATATTAAGAGAAACTTCACGGCGAAGGTCACCTTCTACTTTCAGTTTGTCAATAATATCACGGATTTTACCAAGTTCTTCTTCAGTAAGATCGCGCACACGAGTATCTTCTGAAACTCCAGCTTCTTTTAAAACTTGCTGAGCCGTTGTGCGGCCAATTCCGAAGATGTATGTTAAAGAAATAACAACACGTTTGTCACGTGGGATATCTACACCAGCAATACGAGCCATTCTCTGGGCACCTCCTTATAAATTATCCTTGTTTTTGTTTATGCTTTGGATTTTCACAGATCACCATTACTTTTCCTTTTCTGCGAATAACTTTACATTTTTCGCAGATTGGTTTAACTGATGGTCTCACTTTCATGTGTTTCCAACCTCCTTCAGTTTCCGGAGTGCTTTATTTGTAACGGTACGTAATCCTGCCACGAGTTAAGTCATATGGAGATAATTCTACCGTAACTTTGTCTCCAGGTAAAATGCGAATGAAGTGCATGCGGATTTTACCAGATACATGAGCCAAAACAGTGTGGCCATTTTCAAGTTCAACTTTGAACATCGCGTTTGGCAGTGTTTCGACTATAGTACCTTCCACTTCAATTACATCGTCTTTCGCCATTCAAGTGTTCTCCCTTCTTCAAATCAGTAACTTGCTTTCTGACAAATTTCAAAAGAAGTTTGTCACACGCCCTGTTTCGTTTATACTGTTCTGAACTTCCGGAGATACGCAATCATAAAGGGTTAAATGATTGATATTCTTTTTCTTAGGAGAATGTAATGTACGCTTTTCTCCGTCTGCTGTTAGTACATTGATGATGGTCAACAACCCCAATGACAACGACAAGATGAATTCGGTCCTGCCAATGTTCATCCAAACTTTCTGCCCTATCAAGCCGGAAAAACATCTGTCTTCGGAATTATTTCATCACCTAGACTCTCGTCAGTATATCAAAACCCGTTTCCGTAATCGCAATCGTATGTTCAAAATGAGCACACTTTTTCCCATCTACCGTTACAACCGTCCAGTTATCAGCCAATGTTTTCACGTAGCGGCTGCCAGCGTTCACCATAGGTTCAATAGCGAGAACCATGCCAGGTTT
>NZ_JAVAXX010000618.1:0-1096 GCF_042709275.1 Bacillus sp. LR_5
TGATTAAGCTCCATGAGTTGCTGCAGGGAAACATTATACTTACTGGCAATTATTGATAATGTTTCACCGGGAGTAACATGATGGATCACGTATTTTTCTTTGAGAACATCTACATAATGAATGGTTTCCCCTAAGTTTCTTATGATTCCTCTGCTTTTTAGCACCTCAAGCATTCTCTCGGCTCTATGCCGATAGGAATCATTCTTTACAGCCTTTTTACCGTTTATCTGAATCTTTTTTCTCTCGCTATCATGATTAAAATAGTATTTAACCTTTTCCAATGTTTCTTTTGGGGAGGAAGAAACGATGAGATCGCGGCCAGGTTTGAATTTACCTCGAACTGCTGGTGTATCCGATGTCAATAAAAACCCCCCGGAACCAAGAATCTCATAGGTGCGTTGCGTAAGTTGGCTTTCACAGTTTTGCAAACCGATAACGACTTTTGCTGAACTGTAAACTTTATATGCTTCAGTATAATCAAGGTATCCATGGATCCAATTGGGGGGAATTTCTCTTCCTATATATTTACTCATTTTTTCCCAGTTTCTCCCCCAAAAATCAATGCGAATACCCTTCCGTATAAGAGGACGAATAAGCGTTTTTAAAGAGGACGAACGGAACACTTCCGGATGTTCTTCAAGAAAATTAGGGTAAGCATTAGCCACCACTGCTATATCACAACTGTATTTTGCTAATGGTTTAATCTGGTGATGTATACTTTCGTGAAATGCAAAGTCTAAGTGAGCTGCTTTAATCCCCATGCTTTCATAAGTTTTACACAGAGAAGGCGTGACCGTGAAAACAAAATCCGGTTTCATCTTTTTAATTAACGGGATAGTAAAGTTTTGAGTGTGCAGCGGGTCTTCAGTTGCCCAATAAACGAGAGGGATATTCACCTTTTTAGTAGCGTTGCGAATCCAGGCTTGCTTTTCCCTTGAATGCTCTGGTGTCCATCCCATAGATACTATTAGATCTGGTTTAAATTCGTCTATCATTTCAGTTATATTTTCCCGACTTACAGGACCGGAAATCATTACGGTATGTCCTGCTTCCCTAAACCCATTCGGTAAACCATAGAGCCACATGGGATGACTCT
>NZ_JAVAXX010000619.1:0-1087 GCF_042709275.1 Bacillus sp. LR_5
TGACAAGCTATAACATGTTTATTTTTATACGTTTATTGTATCTAGAAAACTCGAAACATGGAAGGTTTTTCTTAATATTTGTCGAAAATTGATGAAAATTGTCTTTTCCACTCGATAATTTTTGTTTTTGCTTCTTCTTTTGAGATTTTCTCTGTGACTTGCAATTCAAAAAGCTGATCTTTGCTATGACGGCTTGGTTCTAACAGGAATCTCAGCAACTCGTCAGCGACGTCGTTTGTGTAATAGCCGTCTTCCTCTGTTTCTTCTTTCCATGGCCCATACATTTTCGGCAGGATCACGGTTTTTTCCGAGCCTGTTTTTTCACGTTTTTCCCATTCTTTGCGGTCTTCTTCATATACTAAAATATAAGGAGAATCACATTGGTCTAAAGGCAAAAAACTTCCGAACTGGATACAAATTGTATCATACTTTTGATCTCCAATGTGTTCAAGCTGGCGAAAGAGTTCATTTCTCCCAAGCCACATGAGTCTTTCTTCTAAGTACATTTGTCTCATTTTATCTTCTGTTTCCGCCAGAACAACGTCAACATGTATGCCTTCATCCATCATTCGCTCACATAATGAAAGGCCGAAAAATTCGTCCGCACCTACAATCAGCGTTGATTCCATTGCATCTGCCGCCCTTCCGGTTTTTCATTTCCCAAAACAAAACAGCCTCCGCAAAAGAGAAGGCTGTTGTCATTATATTCTCTATAATTCTTTTTCATGACTGTGAAAGAATTTGCAAATTGATGCATAAATTCTGCTTGGATGCTCAAATAAATGAAATGTCATGTCGACCGGTGAGCCTTGCTTTTGCTGTTTTTCCTTGAAAACTTCTGCATGTACACTGTAGGGATATGGAGCTCCGGTCATACGCTGCCATATATGAACCGGTACGCCGCTCGGGTAGCTTTGAATTGTTTTATAACGAAGCGCTTCCGCTTCTTTTTCAGAAATTCCGTAGCTTTTCGATACTTCTTTCAAAAATTGTTTATAGAAAAATTTATTTTCTTTTTCCGATTCATACTGTGCCTGAAGATCGAGACAAGGATTCAACATAGCGGCGGAGCGGATCTGAGCCGGGG
>NZ_JAVAXX010000062.1:0-28002 GCF_042709275.1 Bacillus sp. LR_5
GTTTCCTTCGAAAAAGCTCGTCATTGTCACCTGTATGGATACAAGGCTTACAGAACTTCTTCCGCAAGCAATGGGGCTTAAAAACGGTGATGCTAAAATTGTAAAAAACGCGGGAGCCATCGTTTCTCACCCATTTGGAAGCGTGATGCGAAGCATACTGGTCGCGATTTATGAATTGCAGGCTGAAGAGGTATGCATTGTCGGCCATCATGAATGCGGAATGTCAGGGCTGAATGCGTCCTCGATTCTTGAGAAAGCAAAGGAACGCGGGGTGGAGGATAGCTGCCTGAATTTGCTGACGAGTGCCGGACTCGATTTGAAAACGTGGCTGACTGGTTTTCACAGCGTGGAAGAAAGCGTTTCCCACAGTGTGAACATGATTAAGAACCATCCGCTGCTTCCGAAAAAAGTGCCGGTTCACGGGCTTGTCATTCACCCTGAAACAGGAAAACTTGATGTGGTCATTAACGGTTATGAAACTGAGCTAATAAACAATCACTCATAAGGGAGGTTATAACAAAATATGCGATTCTCAGGGAGATTCAAGGGATACAATTTACAGAAATTTCAGAAAGACTTAATTGCAGGTATCGTAGTAGGTGTCGTGGCAATTCCTTTAGGAATGGCGTTTGCCATTGCCTCGGGAGTCGAGCCCGAATACGGGCTGTACACTGTTGTTATAGCGGGGATTTGTATCTCTTTGTTCGGGGGATCTAAATATCAAATTGGCGGTCCGACAGGCGCCTTTGTCCCGATACTGTTCGGCATTATCATGCAGTACGGATTAGAGAATCTGCTGATCGCAGGGTTTATGGCAGGGGTAATGCTGGTGCTGTTTGGGCTGTTTAAGCTCGGAAAAATAATGAAATTCGTGCCTAAACCCGTTATCGTCGGTTTTACAGCCGGAATTGCCGTGCTGATCTTTACGGAACAAATCGCTAATTTTCTCGGATTGAGAAATGTTGAAAAACATGAGAACTTTCACCACAACATGTTTGAAATTGTACAGCAGCTCGGCACCTTTAACGTATATGCCATTTTGACAGCTGTGATCGGGCTCGTCATTTTGCTTGTATCCGCCAAGGTGATGCCTAAAGTGCCGGGCGCTTTGTTGGCACTTCTTATTTCCACAGTGGTCGCGGTTGTCTTTTTCCCTGACCGCATGGCAACGATTGGGTCAACTTATGGAGAAATCCCCCGCCATTTGCCTGAATTTCAGTTTCCTGAGCTTACTTTGGATAAAATGGTTATGCTGTTTCCGGCTGCGCTTGTCATCGCGCTTCTTGGAGGACTTGAGTCGATTTTGTCCGCAATGGTCGCTGATAACATGAAGGGCTCAAAGCATGACAGCAATAAGGAGCTTGTCGGCCAGGGAATTGCGAATATGGCAGCGCCCCTGTTTGGCGGAATCCCGGCTACAGGAGCGATTGCGAGAACGGCGACCAATATAAAAAACGGAGCGGTTTCCCCAGTTTCCGGCGTCGTTCACGGCGTAGTCGTTCTCCTTGTCCTGCTTGTATTTGCGCCTTATGCGTCCCATGTGCCGCTCGCCAGTATGGCACCGATTCTCATGGTGGTCGCATGGAATATGAGTGAGCGCAAGGAAGTCGCAAACATGCTGAGACTGAAAAATGCTGATTCCTTTATTTTGGCGGCGACCTTCGCCCTTACGGTTCTGTTTGACTTAATCATCGGTGTGGCAACCGGATTGCTGCTCGCATTTGTGTTCTTTATCAGAAGAATGAGCGAAGCGACCCGCATCCACAATCAGGAATCGCATCCTGTTCTGGCGAAGAGAGAAGATCCATCTGTCAGCATGTATGCCATAGAAGGGCCGCTGTTTTTCGGATCAATTGATTCCCTTGAATCGTCATTGCTGGAGCATGTACAGAAAAAACCGAAAACCCTCATTCTGCTCATGAATAAGGTGCACTATATGGATACGTCAGCTGAAGCGGTGCTTGGGAACATTATGAATCGGATTAAACGCCACAATGGAAAGCTGATGATTGTAGGATTGCAATCGCAGCCAAAGGAGCTGCTGCATAAAACAGGCCTTTTTCACAAAATAGGAAAGCAGCATTTCTTTGATCACCATGATGAAATCACAGGTTAAAAAAAGCGGCCATCGCGGCCGCTTTTTTATGCATGCTCAAATCGTTTTGTCAGTTTTTCTTGGTGGGCCTTCATGACGTCTTCTAAAGAGACACCATACATATCAGCAAGAATGGCGATATTTCCGATGACATCTCCCATTTCTTCAATCAATTCTTGTTTTTGCTCAGCGCGTGACGATTCTTTCTCATCCGGCCGGTCTCTGCCGATTTCATACGCCCTGACAGCCCGGGCCAATTCTCCGGCTTCCTCCATTAAAAAGCCGACGCGAATAAAAGGTCCGTATTCTGTCCAGCCTCTTTTTTCGTAAAACTCTTTCATCCATTTTTCTGCATCAGCCAGCTGCAACCTCATCACTCCTGCATTCTTTATGTATTTCATATTGATATTATCACATGAAGATGGGACAATATATAGTGTGTTTTTGAATGTTTAACACGATATATAGATGCGGAGATGACAAGATGAAAACCATTTGTGTATTTGCGGGATCAAACCCTGGGGGAAATGAAGCGTATAAAAGAAAAGCGGCAGAGCTTGGCACGTACATGGCTGAGCAGGGAATCGGCCTTGTCTATGGAGGCTCCCGCGTCGGCTTGATGGGCACGATTGCTGACGCGATTATGGAAAACGGCGGAACTGCAATCGGGGTCATGCCGAGCGGTTTATTTAGCGGGGAGGTTGTCCATCAAAACCTGACTGAGCTGATTGAAGTAAACGGGATGCATGAACGAAAGGCTAAAATGAGCGAGCTGGCGGACGGCTTTATCTCGATGCCGGGCGGCTTCGGTACATATGAAGAATTATTTGAAGTGCTGTGCTGGGCACAGATCGGCATCCACCAAAAGCCAATCGGACTGTACAATGTAAACGGATATTTTGAACCAATGATGAAAATGGTGAAATACAGCATTCAAGAAGGGTTTTCTAACGAATCACACCTAAAACTGATTCACAGCTCGTCACGGCCGGATGAGTTAATTGAGCAAATGCAAAATTATTCTTATCCGATTTTAGAAAAAAAGTGGACAGAAATTTAAAAAAGAGACTTTCTCATGGAAGTGGAGAGAATGAGTCTGCCACCTAGCGTATGAATCCATGAAAAATCGAGTGTTTTTAACAAAGTGAGGTTTCCTTAAGGGAAATCTCTTTTTTATTTCTCTTTTGCCTGCATCGTATATTTAACAGTAATAGAGGACTTTATCACTAGTTTGGATAATAAGCACAGATAAGGAGGGGATGAAAATGGCAACATTGTCAGATGTGGCGAAAAAAGCAAATGTTTCGAAAATGACGGTATCACGAGTGATCAATCACCCTGAGACGGTGACAGATGAATTGAAAAAGCTTGTTCATTCTGCGATGAAAGAGCTGAATTACATCCCTAATTATGCGGCGAGAGCGCTCGTGCAAAACAGAACACAGGTTGTGAAACTATTGATACTTGAGGAAATGGATACGACAGAACCATATTACATGAACCTGCTGACAGGAATCAGCAGGGAGCTGGATCGCAATCACTATGCTCTCCAGCTTGTAACAAGAAATTCTCTTAATATTGGCCAATGTGACGGCATTATTGCCACCGGCTTGAGAAAGAACGATTTTGAAGGTGTAATAAAAGCGTTTGAGAAGCCGCTTGTCGTATTTGGGCAAAATGAAATGGGCTATGACTTTATCGATGTGAATAACGAGAAAGGCACTTTTATGGCAACCCGCCATGTTATGGGGCTGGGGGAGCGGGAAGTTGTCTTTTTTGGCATTGATTTAGATGAGCCTTTCGAACGTGCAAGAGAACAGGGGTATATACGGGCGATGAATAAAAGCTTTAAAAAATCGAATATGTTTCGGATCGACAACAGTTCTAAGAAAAGTGAGGGCCTTGCAAGAGAACTGCTGAAATCCATGGACAATCAAGCCGCATTTGTCTGCGCATCTGATCGAATCGCGCTCGGCGTCATTCGTGCGGCGCAATCCCTTGGAAAGAGAATTCCGGAAGACGTTGCGGTTACCGGGAATGACGGTGTGTTTCTTGATCGCATCTCCTCGCCGCGCTTGACTACGGTCAGACAGCCTGTTGTTGAAATGGGGGAAGCCTGTGCGAAAATGTTGCTGAAAAAAATGAATGAAGACGGTGCTGCACAAGGAAGTCTATTTTTTGAACCAGAGTTAATTGTACGAGAATCAACGCTGTAAGCGCCTTATTCTGTTATCGGTAACAGGGTGAAAAGGATTGTTCCCACAATTTCATCATGATACTTTCAAACTATGAGCCGGCTTCAATAAAACGGAAATCAAAGGGGGAAACATGATGGAATATGCAGCGATTCACCACCAGCCATTCAGCACAGATGCTTATTCTTATGATGGGCGGACTGTGCATATCAAGATTCGGACAAAAAAAGGTGATGCAGATCACATTCGATTCATTTGGGGTGATCCCTATGAGTACAACGACGGCAAGTGGTCGGCAAACGAGCAGCCGATGAGGAAAATTGCTGCTACAGAAATGCATGACTATTGGTTTGCTGAAGTGGTGCCGCCATTTAGGCGTTTACAATATGCGTTTGTTGTAACAGACGATCATGAAGACATCTTTTTCGGAAGTTCGGGTGTATGCCCTTATAACGAAAAAACACTGGAAACGATTCATTATTACTTTAAATTTCCGTTTGTTCACGAGGCTGATACATTTCAAGCGCCTGAATGGGTCAAGTCAACGGTTTGGTATCAAATTTTTCCGGAGCGTTTTGCAAATGGAAGAGAAGACTTGTCACCGAAGAATGCATTGCCGTGGGGGAGCAAGGACCCGGGCGTCAATGATTTTTTTGGAGGAGATTTGCAAGGGATTGTTGACAAGCTTGATTATTTAGAGGATTTAGGGGTGAACGGCATTTATCTGACGCCGATCTTTTCCGCGCCTTCTAATCATAAATACGACACGCTGGATTACTTTTCTATTGATCCGCATTTCGGGGATCCAGAGATTTTTCGTACATTGGTCAGCCAGCTGCATCAGCGGGGGATGAGAATTATGCTTGATGCGGTTTTTAACCATATAGGAAGCGCGTCTCCGCAATGGCAGGATGTCGTCAAAAACGGAGATCAATCCCGCTATAAGGACTGGTTCCATATTCACTCTTTTCCCGTCACAGACGACAATTATGACAGATTTGCTTTTACAGCTGATATGCCGAAGCTAAACACGGCTAATCCCGAGGTGCAGAAATATTTGCTTGATATTGCTTTGTACTGGATTCGCGAATTTGACATTGACGGCTGGCGTTTGGATGTCGCAAATGAAGTGGATCACGCTTTTTGGAAGACATTCAGGCAGGCTGTAACTACTGAAAAGCCTGACGTTTATATTTTAGGTGAGATCTGGCATTCTGCCGAACCCTGGCTTAGAGGGGATAAATTTCATGCGGCGATGAATTACCCTTTTACAGAGACTATGATTGAATACTTTGCTGACCAGACGATCTCAGCTTCACGTATGGCTCACCGTGTCAATGCACATTTGATGAATGGAATGAAGCAGGCCAATGAGGTGATGTTTAATTTACTGGATAGCCATGATACAAAGCGCCTTTTGACCAGATGCCGCAATGATGAGAAGAAAGCACGCGCGTTGCTGGCCTTTATGTTTGCCCAGACAGGCTCACCATGCATTTATTACGGAACGGAAATCGGGCTGAACGGCGAAAATGATCCATTATGCCGGAAATGTATGGTTTGGGAAAAAGAGAAGCAAAACCAAGACATGCTGCAATTTATGAAACGGTTAATTGCTTTACGCAAGCAGGAAAACACTTTATTGACTGAAGGACATCTTGAGTGGAATCTGCTGGACGACAAAAATGATTTTATTAGCTTTTCGCGGACTCTTGATGAAAAAATACTGATTTATTTCTTTAATCAAGGGAATGTGGTTCAACACGTCAGTTTACGAGAGTTGAATATTGATAGGAATAAGAAAATCTGTGATGCATGGACAGAGCAGCCACTTCATCATCACGATGTCATTGCCGTTCAGCCGGGAGAATTTTTGATTTTGAGTGCTGCTGCCCCTGTATAACATTCTGTTATCGGTAACAAATCGAAAGTTGTTGTAACCGCTTTCTATAGGACAATACAATTGTTATAGTTTCGTAAATAGAAGGGGGAAAAGAGATGGTTCTTTTAAAAAAAGGGTTCGCCATATTGGCGGCATCATTTCTGGCAATCGGCCTTGCCGCCTGCTCAAGTTCAAAAAATCCAGCAAGCGCTGATGGCAAAAAGGTGCTGACTGTGTCTGTCGAAGAAACGTATAAAGAATACATTGAAAGCATAAAAACAAAGTTTGAAAAAGAGAATGACGTCACAGTAAAAATTGTTGAAAAGCAAATGTTCGAACAGTTGGAGGCGCTTCCTCTTGATGGCCCGGCGGGTAATGCGCCTGATGTTATGCTGGCTGCATATGACCGGATCGGCGGTTTGGGACAGCAAGGACATTTGCTTGACATTAAGCCATCTCATACAAAAAGCTTTGGTGATAAAGAAATGCAGCAGGTGACAGTTGACGGCAAAGTGTACGGAATGCCGCTAGTCATTGAGACACTTATTTTGTATTACAACAAAGATCTTTTAAAAACAGCGCCAAAAACATTTAAAGACCTTGAAAAGTTAACGGAAGATCCTCGATTCGCGTTTGCTTCGGAAAAAGGAAAATCAACCGGATTTTTAGCAAAATGGACTGACTTTTATATGTCGTACGGCTTATTGGCTGGATACGGCGGATATGTGTTTGGAAAAAACGGCACAGATTCCGGGGACATTGGCCTGAATAACAAAGGTGCTGTGGAAGCCGTGAAATATGCGGAGAAATGGTTTAAAACCTATTGGCCGAAAGGAATGCAAGACAATTCAAGCGCAGACGACTTTATTCAGCAGATGTTTTTAGAAGGCAAAGCGGCTGCGATCATTGGCGGTCCTTGGTCAGCTGCCAACTATAAAGAGGCTAAATTGAACTACGGAGCGGCTCCCATTCCGACATTGCCAAATGGAGAAGAATACGCCCCTTTTGCTGGCGGGAAGGGCTGGGTTGCCTCGAAATATACAAAAGAGCCCGAGCTGGCTGAAAAATGGCTTGAGTATGCTGCAAATGATGCCAATGCTTACGCTTTTTATGAGGATACAAACGAAGTTCCGGCCAACACGGCTGCAAGGAAGAAAGCCGATGAGCAAAAGAATGAACTGACGTCAGCTGTAATTAAACAATATGAAACAGCAACGCCGACTCCAAATATTCCGGAAATGGCTGAAGTATGGACAGGAGCGGAAAGTTTAATTTTTGATGCAGCTTCAGGAAAAAAATCGACACAAACATCAGCGAATGATGCTGTAAACGTCATAAAGGAAAATATTAAAGAAAAGTATGTGAAATAAAACGGCGGGATAGCGTCCGGAAGAATAGAGGGCGGAAAAAATGAATAAACATCACACACTTGCAAAGCAAAAACGAAAGGCAGGGCTTTTATCGATCATTCCAGGACTTGGGCAGATTGCGAATCAGCAATTGTCAAAGGGGCTCTTATTTCTTGCCATCACAGGCTTGTTTGCTTTTGAATTATGCGTTTTCGGTATACAGGCGCTAACCGGATTGATGACATTGGGAAGTGTTCCCGGTGAAGATCACTCGCTGTTTATGCTGATTGAAGGCACGCTGCAATTGATCGTGACGGTGATTTTCCTCATGTTCTATATCTTTAATATCCATGATTCGCGTAAGACCGCCGCTATGAAAGCGGCGGGTTTGGAAGTCAATACAACAGCCAAGGATATGATCTGTCATGCGGGCGATAAAGGGTTTCCATATCTATTTACACTGCCGGCATATATCATGATGGTGTTTGTGATTATCTTTCCGGTTTTGGTGACTCTGTTTGTTGCATTAACAAACTATGATTTTTATCATATTCCGCCTAATCGTCTGATTGACTGGGTCGGGTTTAAAAATTTCTTGAATATTTTTTTCCTTGGCTCCTATCGTGAAACATTTGTGAATGTACTGGGCTGGACGGTTATCTGGACAATCTGTGCAACAACGCTGCAAATCATTTTAGGTATTGTGACGGCACTTTTCGTCAATCAGGATTTTATAAAAGGCAAGCGGATATTTCGAATGATTTTCTTATTTCCATGGGCTGTTCCGGCTTTTATTACAATCATGAGTTTTTCCAACATGTTTAACGACAGCATAGGAGCGGTGAATGCACAGGTGATACCATTATTCAATCACCTGCCGTTTGTCGAGCTGCCTGCGATCGCGTGGAAGACCGATCCTTTCTGGACAAAGACAGCCCTCATTATGATTCAAACGTGGCTCGGCTTTCCATATATATATGTCATGGTAACGGGAGTGCTCCAGGCGATTCCAGGTGAATTGTATGAAGCGGCAAAGATTGACGGGGCCACTTTTATTCAGCGTTTTCGGCATATTACATTCCCGATGATTTTATTTGCCACAGCACCCGTGATGATTACTCAGTATACGTTTAATTTCAATAATTTCTCGATCATCTATTTATTTAATGAGGGAGGGCCAGGCAGTGTGGGAGCCGGGGCCGGATCGACCGATATCTTAATTTCGTGGATTTATAAACTGACAACAGGCACATCACCCCAATATTCCGTTGCGGCAGCTGTGACACTGTTAATTTCTTTCATTGTCATTGGAATTTCACTGATTGCTTTCAAAAAATCGAATGCTTTTGGCAATGAGGAGGTTATGTAGGTGAACGCGAGCACTGCCAGAATGCTTAATAAAATCTGTACGTATTTATTTTTGACGCTTTTAAGTATTGTCATTATATATCCGTTGCTGATTACGGCATCATCAGCCTTCCGTGTGGGGAATTCGGCGGCTTTTCAGCTCGATTTTTCGGGTTCTTGGACATCGGATCATTTTAAGCGGCTATTTGACGAAACGCTTTATCTCAATTGGTACAGCAATACACTTGTCATCGCGCTATCGGTCATGGTTTTGCAGGTTACAATCGTGACACTTGCCGGGTACTCGTACAGCCGCTATCGGTTTGCAGGCAGAAAAAAGAGTCTGATATTCTTTTTAATCATTCAAATGGTGCCGACAATGGCGGCGCTGACTGCTTTTTATGTCTTGGCGATGCTAATAGGCGCACTCGATCAATACTGGTTTTTAACAGCGATCTATATCGGCGGCGGAATTCCGATGAACACGTGGCTGATGAAAGGTTATTTTGATACTGTGCCGAGAGAAATTGATGAAGCCGCGCGAATTGACGGAGCGGGACATCTGAGGATTTTCGCTTCAATTGTTCTGCCGCTTGTTAAGCCAATGCTCGCGGTACAAGCGCTTTGGGCGTTTATGGCACCATTTGGCGACTATTTGCTGGCGAAATTTCTGCTTCGCTCACCGGAAAGGCTGACCATCGCTGTAGGATTACAATCCTTTATTTCTAATCCGCAGCAGCAAAAAGTAGCTCTATTTGCAGCCGGTGCCATCCTTGCCGCACTGCCGATATGCGTTCTATTCTTTTTTCTCCAAAAGAACTTTGTGTCCGGTTTGACGGCCGGCGGAACAAAGGGGTAATTCAATGAAGAATCTGGAGAATAAAAGCTTTATCATCCGCTGCCTGAAGGCGGCTGCATCTCCATCAGGTGTTTGCAGCTATGGGAATACCTTCAGCTGGCTGCAGCTCTCTTTTCTCTTTATGTTTTTAACGGCCTGCTTAATGGCGCCGTTAGCGGTTTCGTTTGTGAAAATGGATCGCTTCAGCGTTGCATCTTTTATGCCGTCAGCGATTCAAGGGGTTAATGATCAATTTGCTGATCAATTACAGGGTTTTCAAATCAGGAACGGAAAACTAACAGGCGGGAAGAGCTCTGAGAGGATTGAAGATGGGCAGAATGTGATGGCAGTTGATATGAAGCATGAATATGAGACAAGCGGTGAAAATGGGCGATTGAAAGTAACTGGATTTGAAAACGCCGTCATATTTCAACCTGATCAACTGGTGATCACCGATCAAAACGAAATGGGGTTTTCTGTTGGCTATGCGAAAATGGACGTTAAGCTCAAGAAGCCAAACGTCCATGATGTAGAGGTTTTGATCGATACATTGTGGTTGGCACAGTATAAGCCGATGATCATGATGCTGGCATATGCGGTAATCTTTATGATCCAGCTTTTGTTAACGTTTGTTCTTGCCGGAGGCCTCTGGATCACAAAAATATCAAACATGGTTTCTATTGCATCATTCAAGGGAGCAGTATCTACAGCGATTTGCGCATCAGCACTGCCGGCATTTGCGGCAGCTGCTATCGGCATGGTTCATTTTGATTTGATTACTGTATTGATGATCCATTCGTGTGGCGTTACTTTGATGATCTCTTTTGCATTTAGATATTTGACCAAAGCCCGCCGTGATAATGGAAACTTACATTCGGGAGGAAATGATGATAAATCAGCGGTTATTTGAGATTGATGAATGGAAAATCAAAACAAATACATTTAATAAGGAGCATACACGTCTGCTGGAAAGCCTGACGTCTCTTGCCAATGGCTATATGGGGGTCAGAGGGAATTTTGAAGAAGGCTATTCAGGCGACAGTCACCAAGGCACATATATTGCAGGCGTGTGGTTCCCCGACAAAACGCGAGTAGGCTGGTGGAAAAACGGGTATCCAGAATATTTCGGAAAAGTGATCAATGCGATGAACTTTATGGGCATAGGCCTATATGTTGACGGTGAAAAAATCGATCTCCATCAAAACCCAATCGAATCATTTGAGGTAGAACTCAATATGAAAGAGGGGATTCTGCGGCGAAGCGCTGTTGTCCGCATTCAAGATAAATCCGTCAGAATCAGGTCAGAGCGGTTTCTTAGCCTTGCTGTAAAAGAACTCTGTGCGATTCATTATGAAGCGGAGTGCCTGACGGGAGATGCTGTCATTACGCTTGTTCCTTACCTGGATGGAAATGTGGCAAATGAAGATTCTAACTACCAAGAACAGTTTTGGCAGGAGGAAGCGAAAGGTGCTGATTCTCACAGCGGCCATTTAGCGGCAAAAACGATCGAAAATCCATTTGGAACACCGCGCTTCACGGTTTTAGCCGCAATGGCAAACGAGACGGAGGGTTTTGTCCATGAAAGCTTTAAAACGAATGAAATGTATGTCGAGAATCGCTACAGTTATCAAACGAAAGCATCATTGAAAAAGTTTGTGATTGTCACGACTTCCCGTGATTTTCGGGAGGAAGAGCTTTTATCGAAAGCCAAGGAGCTTTTGGCGGATGTGGTTGAGTACGGCTATGAAAAAGCAAAACGGAGGCACACTGATCGATGGAAGGAAAGATGGGCAAAAGCGGACATTGAGATTAAAGGAGATGAGGAGCTTCAACAAGGAATACGCTACAACATCTTTCAGTTATTCTCGACATATTACGGGGGCGATGCCCGTTTGAATATCGGGCCGAAAGGATTTACTGGCGAGAAATATGGAGGTGCCGCATATTGGGATACTGAGGCATACGCCGTTCCGATGTATTTGGCGACAGCCGAGCCGGAGGTGACGAAAAACCTGCTTTTGTATCGCTATCATCAGTTGGAGGCTGCCAAACGAAACGCTGCAAAATTGGGGATGAAGGGGGCACTTTATCCGATGGTGACGTTCACAGGTGATGAATGCCACAACGAATGGGAAATCACCTTTGAAGAAATTCACCGCAATGGCGCGATCTGTTATGCGATCTACAATTATATCAATTATACAGGCGACCGTAACTATATGGAAGAATACGGGATAGACGTACTTGTGGCAGTCAGCAGATTTTGGGCCGACCGTGTTCACTTCTCGAAACGAAAAAACAAGTATATGATCCATGGCGTCACAGGGCCGAATGAATACGAAAACAACGTTAACAACAATTGGTATACGAATGTCATTGCGGCTTGGACGTTGGAGTATACGGTTCAAAATCTCGAAAGTATCTCAGCGGAGAAACGCCGCCTTCTGGATGTGCAGGAAGAAGAATTGAAAGTCTGGAGAGAAATCATCCAGCACATGTACTATCCGTATAGTGAAGAACTGCAAATTTTCGTTCAGCATGACACGTTCTTGGACAAAGACCTGCAAACAGTTGACGAATTAGATCCAGCGGAACGGCCTCTTTACCAGAATTGGTCATGGGACAAGATTCTCCGCTCCAATTTTATTAAGCAGGCAGATGTTCTCCAAGGCATTTATCTTTTTAATGACCGTTTTACAATGGAAGAAAAACGGAGAAACTTTGAATTTTATGAGCCAATGACTGTTCATGAATCAAGCCTA
Organism: Bacillus sp. LR_5; assembly: GCF_042709275.1. Taxonomy (NCBI): domain Bacteria; kingdom Bacillati; phylum Bacillota; class Bacilli; order Caryophanales; family Bacillaceae; genus Bacillus; species Bacillus sp. LR_5. The sequence goes on from NZ_JAVAXX010000062.1 coordinate 12,469, forward strand.
TCGCCCTCTGTCCATGCGATTCTTGCAGCCGAACTCAAGCTGGAAAAGAAAGCGCTCGAATTATATAAGCGCACAGCAAGGCTTGATCTTGATAATTACAATCATGATACGGAAGAAGGCTTGCATATTACTTCAATGACGGGTAGCTGGCTGGCAATCGTTCATGGCTTTGCAGGCATGCGCACCGCGAATGAGACGCTGTCATTTGCTCCGTTTTTGCCGAAAGAATGGGACGAATATTCATTCAACATCAATTATCGAAATCGATTAATCAATGTGACGGTTGACGAAAAGCGCGTTATTTTTGAGCTTGTAAAAGGCGAGCCGCTGCACATGAACGTTTATGAGGAACCAGTTGTCCTACAGGGACGATGTGAAAGGAGAACGCCTAATGAGTGAATGGTGGAAAGAAGCTGTCGTTTATCAAATTTACCCGCGCAGTTTTTATGATGCCAATGGAGATGGATTCGGGGATTTGCAAGGTGTGATTCAAAAGCTGGATTACATCAAAAATCTCGGGGCGGATGTCATCTGGCTCTCCCCGGTATTTGATTCCCCGCAGGATGACAACGGATATGATATCAGCGATTACAAAAACATGTACGAAAAGTTTGGGACAAATGAAGATATGTTTCAGCTGATTGATGAAGCCCATAAACGCGGAATGAAAATCGTCATGGATTTGGTGGTGAACCACACGTCGGATGAGCATGCCTGGTTTGCTGAAAGCCGCAAGTCGAAGGACAATCATTACCGGGATTATTATTTTTGGAAAGATCCTAAACCGGACGGCTCAGAGCCGAATAATTGGGGATCGATCTTTTCAGGCTCAGCGTGGACATACGATGAAGGAACAGGGCAGTATTATTTGCACTACTTTTCGAAAAAACAGCCTGATTTAAATTGGGAAAACGAAGCCGTTCGCCGGGAAGTTTATGATGTAATGAGATTCTGGATGGATAGAGGCGTTGACGGCTGGCGGATGGATGTGATCGGCTCTATTTCTAAATACACCGATTTTCCGGACTACGAAACGGATCACAGCCGCAGCTATATTGTGGGCCGTTATCACTCTAACGGCCCACGTCTTCATGAGTTTATTCAAGAGATGAACAGGGAAGTGCTTTCTCATTACGACTGCATGACAGTCGGAGAGGCAAACGGCTCTGATATTGAAGAGGCGAAAAAGTACACAGATGCAAGCAGGCAAGAGCTGAATATGATCTTTACATTTGAACATATGGATATTGATACAGAACAAAACTCGCCAAATGGGAAATGGCAGATCAAGCCGTTTGATTTGATTGCTTTAAAAAAGACGATGACAAGGTGGCAGACCGGGTTAATGAATGTCGGCTGGAATACCCTGTATTTTGAGAACCATGACCAGCCGAGGGTTATTTCCCGCTGGGGCAATGATGGGAAGCTGCGTAAAGAATGTGCGAAGGCATTTGCAACGGTTTTGCACGGCATGAAAGGAACGCCGTTTATTTACCAGGGAGAAGAAATCGGCATGGTCAACAGCGATATGCCGCTGGAGATGTATGATGATCTTGAAATAAAGAATGCATATCGTGAACTAGTCGTCGAAAACAAAACGATGTCAGAAAAAGAGTTTGTCAAAGCCGTGATGATAAAAGGAAGGGATCATGCGAGAACACCGATGCAGTGGGATGCCGGAAAACATGCGGGATTCACAGCCGGAGACCCGTGGATATCGGTAAATTCCCGCTATCAAGATATCAATGTGAAAGAGTCCTTGAAAGATCAAGATTCGATTTTCTTTTACTATCAGAAGCTCATTCAATTACGAAAGCAATATAAGATTATGATATATGGCGATTATCAGTTGTTGCAGGAGAATGATCCGCAGGTCTTTTCTTACCTTCGAGAATATCAAGGGGAAAAGCTTCTTGTCGTTGTGAATTTATCGGAAGAAAAGGCTCTGTTCGAAGCGCCTCCAGAACTGATTCAAGAGCGTTGGAAAGTGCTGATTTCAAACTATCCGCAGGAGCGGGCTGACTTAAAGAGTATTAGCCTCAAACCTTATGAAGCTGTGATGGGCATTAGTATATGAAAGCGGTCATTTTTGATTTAGACGGAGTGATAACAGATACTGCTGAATATCATTTTCTCGCTTGGAAGCACATCGCAGAACAAATCAATATCCCTTTTGACAGAGACATGAATGAAAGGCTAAAAGGGATCAGCAGAGAAGAGTCACTTGAAAGCATACTGATCTCTGGCGGTGAGGAAACTAGGTATACGAATGAGGAGAAACAAGAGCTTATGCATCGGAAAAATCACGATTATCAAACGCTGATCAGCAAATTGACGCCGGAAGATCTTTTGCCGGGAATCGGCAGGCTTCTATGTCAATTGAAAAACGAAAATATAAAAATCGGGTTAGCATCTTCAAGTCGCAATGCTCCTAAGATTTTAAGACGTTTGGCAATTATCGATGATTTTGATGCCATTGTTGATCCGACGACTCTTGCGAAGGGGAAGCCAGATCCTGACATCTTTTTAACAGCTGCAGCGATGCTCAATGTTTCCCCTGCTGATTGCGCGGCAATAGAAGACGCAGAAGCAGGCATTTCTGCAATCAAATCTGCGGGGATGTTTGCGGTTGGTGTCGGTCAAGGACAGCCGATGCTTGGTGCTGATCTGGTTGTGAGGCAGACGAATGATTTGACGCTTGAGCTGTTACATGAGGAATGGGAGCAGTATAGAATAAAAAGTGTGTAAGGGAGTCAATTCCTTGAAATGAAAAAAACCTGCAAGAGACGCAGCTCTTGCAGGTTGTGTTATTACTTTTTGTCTTCTGTGTGAGTCAAAATTTTGTCAATCAGGCCGTATTCAAGCGCTTCTTCAGCAGACTTGAAGTTATCACGGTCTGTGTCGCGTTCGATCACTTCAAGCGGCTGGCCAGTACGTTCAGCAAGGACTTTGTTTAATTTGTCGCGAAGCAAGAGAATGCGTTTCGCGGCAATTTCAATTTCTGTCGCCTGACCTTGCGCACCGCCAAGAGGCTGGTGAATCATGACTTCACTGTTTGGAAGCGCATAGCGTTTGCCTTTTTCGCCGGCTGCAAGCAGGAACGCGCCCATTGACGCAGCCATACCGATACAAATTGTAGATACCTTCGGCTTAATAAACTGCATGGTATCATAGATCGCCATACCGGCTGTAATAGAGCCGCCCGGGCTGTTGATGTAAAGAGAAATTTCTTTTTCAGGGTCTTCTGCTGCTAAGAATAAAAGCTGTGACACGATGGAGTTCGCAACGTTGTCATCAATCGCAGATCCAAGCATGATGATACGATCCTTTAATAGACGAGAATAAATGTCATACGCTCTTTCCCCGCGGTTCGTTTGTTCAATGACTGTAGGTATTAAATTCATAATGCTCCTCCTTCACCTTTTAGGTAAGTATGTAGTTACATGATACATTTTTGGTCAATAAAGGTCAAACAAAAAGCTGGCCTGATATGCAAAGTCGTCTCTTTTTCCCATTTTCCCCAAAAATACAGGGGTTCAAACCATCGTATGTCAGATTGCCAATTAAGATGCTTTGTCTATTTAAAAAATGGCCTCTCGAAATAGAGGGTTGTTATTTGAATGGAATTATCGTATAATTAGTTGTGCTGACGTTCTCATAACGCAGTCATTCTGCGCTCGTAGCTCAGTTGGATAGAGCGGTGGTTTCCGGTACCACGTCTGTCGGGGGTTCGAATCCCTCCGAGCGCGTCCAATAGAACAACAGGAAAGACAAGGGTTTGGCGATTTGCCGCTCTTGTCTTTTTTGTGTGAAAAAGGGAATTGCATACCTTAGAGTAACATTTCAATTACATTCTTTAGTTTGAACCCTCACTTTCAAAAGAAGAAGTATGAATTGATTTTTTCATTCATCTTATTAGCTTGTGATTAACAAACCTTTAAAAAATCCGGTTCTACCCATTGCCTGTATTTATTTTGAGAATCTTTTCTCGGACAAAATTGGATAAGCGAGAATAGTTTTAAAATAAAAATTTATTTGCTCCCCCAGTTCTTCTCTATAAATTGAATTGCAGGCTGTAAGTTGGTTTTGTTCGCAATTTCTATGACAGCGGGAACGACGGCAGGGTCCGTTTTGGAGAAGTTCGGAATCCGCGGATCTAACCGGAAAAAACGATCTCCCAGAAGATTCGCACTGACCATGGATTCATAGTACCCATTACCGCCAGCAATCATCTGAAGAAATGGCAGTAAAGGTTCATTAGGCGACCTGTCCAAAAGGACTCCCCAATTTGGAGGAAGGTTCTTCAGATTTTCGGGGCGGATGTTATCTGCACTTACCATTCCCCATCCCCTCGTATCTCTTCTTAACCGAGTCGGGGCTTCACCTGTTCCGATGGACAATACCGCAATTTGATCCAATGGCACGTTGGCTTTACCAACTGCAAACGCGATACTGGCTGTACTGGGATTCGTTGCTACTACATATCCGTCCACGTAGTTTTGATAGGCGCGTTGCGTCGCGGGAGCACCGCTGCTCCGCAGTATGACATCACTCACTTTTTCATTTAAATAGGGAGAGCCGGGAAAATTGTGAAATAAGACAGGAGTCCAACGGTCCAGTTTTTGAGAGTATAATTTGAATGATGGGACAACAATTCGTTTTCTTAAATCTATAAGTTGAAGATCTGCTGGGAAAAAATTTCTTACCGCTTTAATAAAACCGGAATAGGGTAATTGTTGGTTGAAAACAGGTCCGCCTGGCCGGGAAAAGCTGAATGCCGGCAGGATTTCATCCTCAAAATACTGAAGTGTTTCCCTCGGAGATCTTCCGCTTGCTAATGCAAGGGCAGTAAATGAACCGATTGAATTTCCCGAAAATACATGGGTTCGACTAATTAACTTCGGGTTTTGCCTAGCCAATCTGTTTAATAGTTGTAAACTTAAAGCACCTAAGGTACCGCCGCCGTCAAAGGTCATAATCCGATATTTTGCCAAAGCTGATGTCTCCTTTCTACATACATTCAGTATATGATGATCTAGAGTCTGTTGTATGGATGTATACCTCTGGTACTAAACACTTCTTCATCTCTCTTTTCTTTTGGCCTAAACGAATATTCACTCCGAAAAAAACTGGACACTGCTCCTAAAAACGATAAGAAAAAACGCTTGTTGGAGGATTGGACAGGAAGTTTGCTCAAAATTGTTTGAAAAATGTTTCTCAGCAGACCTTACCGACGAAAAAGGCCTTAGCGTATTATATTTATAGTTCGTAGATCATTTGTCTATGCGATTATCCAGCTCCTGCATATTTTAGTATCTGAATCGAATTTCTTTAGGAGTGAAATAATATATGGGATCAACACAGTTGACAGGGCGTGTAATCTTCAAAGGAGACCCCGGCTATACAGAGGCTATTAAGAATTGGAACCCTTATGTGGATGTCTATCCTCTTGTCTTTGTTTTTGCGCAAAATTCATACGATGTAAGTAATGCCATTAAATGGGCTCGTGAGAATAAAGTGCCCTTACGTGTCAGAAGCGGTCGCCATGCTTTAGATAAGAACCTTTCAGTAGTAAGTGGAGGAATTGTTATTGATGTGAGTGACATGAATAAAGTTTTCTTAGATGAAGAAAACGCGATTGCAACCGTTCAAACTGGTATTCCCGTTGGCCCGCTTGTAAAGGGATTAGCTCGAGACGGTTTTATGGCTCCGTTTGGAGATAGCCCAACAGTTGGAATCGGGGGAATTACGATGGGCGGCGGATTTGGTGTACTCTCACGATCGATTGGCCTTATAAGTGATAACCTTCTCGCGCTGAAAACGGTAGATGCAAAAGGAAGGATTATTCATGCAGATCAATCTCACAATGAGGATTTGCTATGGGCTTCTAGAGGCGGAGGAGGAGGTAACTTTGGATATAATACCCAATATACATTCAAAGTTCATCGTGCCCCTAAAACTGCAACCGTCTTCAATATTATCTGGCCGTGGGAACAATTAGAAACGGTATTTAAAGCTTGGCAGAAATGGGCTCCGTTTGTAGATGAACGATTAGGATGCTACCTTGAAATTTACAGCAAAATAAATGGTTTGTGTCATGCAGAAGGAATTTTCCTCGGTTCGAAAACTGAATTGATTCGATTATTAAAACCTTTATTACATGCGGGAACTCCAACAGAAGCAGATATCAAAACATTATACTATCCAGATGCTATAGATTTCTTAGACCCTGACGAACCCATCCCTGGCAGAAATGATCAGAGTGTTAAATTCTCCTCGGCTTGGGGTCATGATTTTTGGTCTGACGAACCCATTTCAATCATGAGAAAATTTTTGGAAGATGCTACTGGAACAGATGCCAATTTCTTTTTTATCAATTGGGGTGGTGCTATAAGCAGAGTCCCTAAAGACGAAACTGCCTTTTTTTGGCGCCATCCAATATTTTATACGGAATGGACGGCTAGTTGGAAAAATAAATCACAAGAAGATTCAAATCTTGCATCAGTTGAAAGAGTGCGTCAGCTGATGCAACCATATGTAGCAGGTTCATATGTTAATGTTCCAGATCAAAACATTGAAAACTTCGGAAAAGAATATTATGGCGCAAACTTTGCGCGGCTTCGAGAAATAAAGGCGAAATATGACCCCGAAAATGTATTTCGTTTTCCGCAAAGCATCCCGCCATCTCGTTAAAGTTTATTAAAGACAGAATCAATGACTCATATTAAAAAGCACTTGAATGGTTTCCGGTATCTTGTCTGTCGGGGTGCGAATCCCTTCAGTGCGTCCAATCAAACAACAGGAAAGACAATGGTTTGGCAACTTGCCACTCTTGTCTTTTTTGTTTTGTTTCATTTCATAAATCTTTTCCGCTGAAACATAAATGTTCCTCCGCTTGGGCACGTTATGAAATGTGCAATATTGAATATGGGAGGAGGATGAACATGGGTATTTTAAGCGGAAATCCGCAGGATGAACCGATGCATTACGGTGAGGTATTCGGCTTGTGGAGTTATGTGATGGCGGGCAATAAAATGGTCGGCAATTACCAAATGCTATTGAATCATGTCGGTGATGACGACCTGAAGAAACTGCTTCGTGAGTCTATTGAGAAATGCCAAGATGAAATCAAACAGGTCAGCACGATCCTGAAAGAAAACGGGGTGGCGCTGCCGCCGGCTTCTCCTGAACCGCCGACAGCAGATCTTAACGACATTCCGCCTGGCGCACGGTTTCTCGATCCGGATGTGGCGGCCTCCGCGGCAGCAGAAAATGCTGCAGGTCTGGTGACATGCAGCAAAATGATGGGGCAATCGATTCGTGAGGATATTGCCATGATGTTTGGGCAATTTCATATGTCGAAAGCGGCAACCGGCGCAAAATACTTAAGGCTGCTAAAAAACAAAGGCTGGCTCATCCCACCGCCGCTTCATCTTCAAAAACATCACGAAGCTTAATGGCAAAGGCATATACAGCTGTATATGCCTTGATTTTATGAAGATGACGTAAGACGCAGGCCGATGACGCCAGCTAGGATAAGGCAAAGTGAAATCACCTGTGAAAGCTGAAACCGCTCCTTAAACCAGATGAGCCCGACCGCCGAAACACCAATGCTTCCAATGCCAGTCCAGACGGCATATGCGACTCCGGCAGGCAGGACGATCATCGCTTGGGAAAGGCAGTAAAAGGATAAGCCGAATCCAACAGTCATCACAATGATTGGCCATTTTTTTCTTGTTCCGTCTATATATTTCATGGCAATGGCAGCTATAATTTCTTCTATGCCGGCAATCACTAATAAAAACCATGCCATTATTGTTCACCTCCCGGCTGAGATTTGCTTTCTTTCGTAAATAATTTCATTCCTAAAATGCCAGCCAGCAATAAAGCTAAAAAGAACATTTGGGCTGCTGAGAAGGATTCGCCCAGAACAATTCCAGTCAGATATGTTCCGACGGTTCCGATTCCCACAAACACAGTGTACGCCGCGGCCATCGGGATTTTTTGATAAGAGCGGATCAACAGGATAAAGCTGACCGCGATTAAGATAAAAATGATGATCCAATCCAAAAGCGAATCGGCATGTTTGAGGGAAGAGGCCCAAACAACTTCTAAAAGCCCTGCAATAAAAACAAGAACCCAATTCAAATGAAACACCTCTCTATTTTTATGAATGAACGTCAGTCATTTTTAGAACATTAAAAAATGAGCGGTGTTACCCAGTCATTTTTTAAGCAGTACCTAAGCTCCGTTTTAAGAAAGTAAAGATTTCTTTTTTATACACTTCAACATTTTCATCTTGTTCAAATCCGATATAGAATCGTTCTGCAGTATTCTCGACCAAGTTGATAATCGTTCTGGCCGTCCATTTTGAATTGATTCCTTCCGTTACCTCATGGTTTGCAATGGCCTTGTTGATGATTTTTTCAAGCCAGGAATAATAAGGCTGATAGATCGTCTCCCATTTTTCCATGGAGTGGTCGATCGCAAGCCCGGAATAACAGAGGACAATAATATCCTTATGGCGTTCTGTAATGAGAAATGTCTCATCAATTAATATATCTAAAACGGTCCAAAAATCCTCGTCCCCATGCAGCCTACCTTTGATTTGATCAAGTGTATGGGTGAGGAGATTTTCTGCAATGGCCGGTATGAGGGCATTTTTAGATGAAAAATACAAATAGAATGTTCCTTGGGCAGTGCCGGCCTTTTTGACAATATCAGAAATAGAAGCTTTGTCGAGGCCTTTTTCAGAAATGACTTCTATGGCAGCCTGCAGAATTTTTTCATATTTGCCCGATGTTTGTTTTGGCATGAGGAACACCTCCGATAATGACTGACTCTCATTCATTTTATCGCGTGTATGTATGTTTGTAAAGAATAAAGAAGCAAGAAAACCTCTTGCTTCTTTATTTATCGTAATCAATGGCGGCTTTTGGGAGCCCGGTATACTTTGCCCAGTAATAAATCGCAAGTGAGCCGATCGCGACTAAAATGAGGTCGACGGGATTGCTGATAATCCCTAAACCATGTCCGAAAGAACCGATGTAGGAAAAGATCAGCATCATAATATAAAACCCGATAAGCCACCAGGCTGATTTCAGCTGCTGAGCGAGGCTGACATCTTCTTTAGGCGTATATTTGCTGAAACAGAGATAGATCAAAAACATCACGAGTTGTGAACCGAGCAGCCAGGAGACTGTTTTCCATCCTGACCAGTACACGATAAACGCTGTAAATATAAAGGAAAGCGGCCCGATAATGCTCATTCCCTTTAAATAAAACGGCCTGTTTAAGTCCTTGGCGTTGACCCTCAGCGCAGCTGAAGAAATGGGTGCAATCGCATATGAAAGAATGAGCGCGACTGAACAGACATTGACGAGCGCGTTCCACGAAGGAAAGGGAAGTGTCCAGAAAATGGACAGGGCAAACGAAAGCCAAAGCGAAGCGCGGGGTGTCCCCGTATCTTTATTGACCTTTGAGAATATGCCAAATAATGTGCCGTTACGTGCCCAGGCGTAAACAAGGCGGGATGTCGTATTCATAAAGATATTCCCATTTCCTCCGGGAGACAGAATGGCGTCTAAAATGACAAGCGTTGCAAGCCAGCCTAACCCGAGCATGACCGCAATATCCTTAAACGGCAATGAGAACTCCCGGCCAATTGCCGGCCAGCCATGTTTCAGTGTTTCTGTCGGGATTGCACCAATAAAGGTGACCTGCAAAACAGTATAAATGATGGTTGAAACGATGATGCAAATGATTAAAGCGATCGGGATATTGCGTTTTGGATTTTGGACTTCACCTGCTACAGATACAATCGGATGCAGGCCGAGATACGCAAACATGACGCCGCCTGTCGAGATGGCAGCCTGAATACCTGTAAATCCAAACGGTGCAAATCCTTGAACGGATAAATTCTCCGGCTGAAAATGAAAGATCAGCACAATAATGATGGTAATCGGCACAATATATTTAAAAATCGATATGATGAAATTCGCCTTAGCGAAGGTTTTGACGCTCCAATAATTCAGCAGGAAAAACAAGCATAATAGGGCAAATTGCAAGATCCAGCCGGAAATGGTCGGCGAATCAGACCCTTTAATGGTCAGGCCGGGAAACCAATAGGCCACATACTGGCGCACAGCTGTCACTTCAATTGAAATCAAGCTTGTATAAGCGACAATCGTGACAAACGAAATTAAGTAGCCGACAAGGTGGCCATGTGAATAAACGGGGTATCGAATGATGCCTCCGGTACGGGGCAGAGCGGCTCCGAGCTCCGCATATACAAGCCCGATTAACAAAATAATGGCTCCTCCGAGGATCCAGGAAAAAGCGCCGGAGGGCCCTGCTTTTGAAGCGACATTACTGACAGCGAACAGCCACGCTGATCCAAAGATGGCTCCCATCCCAATCAAAATCAGATCAAACAGCGACATTGATTTTTGAAAATTTCCTTGTTTAGACATTCGCTTCCTCCTTTGAAACCAGCCTTATATTCCTTACAATGCCCAATATGTAACAGAGAATACCGCTCCTAATAAAAAAACAGGGGCAGCCTGCGCCGCCCCTGTTTTTATTCATGAATCGAATCAAAGTGTTTCACTGTTATATTTTTGAAGGAGGCTGTGCCGCCGTCAGAATAAAGGGTAATTCCTTTATCTTCAGGCTTTGGGAAGACTTCATTTGAAAAAACGGTTTTCCCGTCGCCAACAAATACTTCTATCGTTGTTTTATCGACAAGTATTTTCAAATGCACCTTACGTTTGTTTACATCATAAGGAGCTTTGCTTTCGACATAGGTATTGCTTTTGTCAGGCTGATTTGTGGCTGCTCTATTGACATAAGCATAGCCGCCTTCAGCGAAAATACCGACATCAATATGGCGTTTTTGGTCTTCTGATTCTCTGAGCCTGACGCCTGCATTCTTTAGCTCTGACCAAGAAAGATCCGTATCAAGCTGGTACGTATCACCTGTTATCGACAATGTTTTTGATCCGTTCACATCCTGATCCTCTATTTCGTCAGTTGAAACAGTCAGCTGCTCCAAAGCTTCAATCGGCTGTGAGACGAGGCTGTATGTTCCATCCTGCTCCTTCAGCCGGAGTTCGCGTATGACAGAATCTGTGCCGTTAAAGCCGTTCTTCATTGTCGGGGTGTTGTTGGCATAATCCCAATTGTTCATCCAGGCAAGCGCATACCGCTTTTCTAATGGATCTGTGCTTTTGCTGTCTTCGAACGTCACACCGCCATACCAGTCGAAGCCATAGTCAAGCCATTGGGCTTCAGTCTGATCCGCTTTGAATTCTTTTCCGTCGAAGCTTCCGGTCCAGTAGGCGTACGTATTTGGTTTGCCCCACGGTTTGCCATTCGCGCTGGCACCGAGAACCCACTTATTCGTTCCGTCGCTTGCCCGCATCATGTAGAGGTCGGGACATTCCACCATTCCCGCCTGTTCTGGGAAGAATCCGCTTGTGTAATGCCAGTCCTTAAGATTATCGGATTCATAAAAGCCGATTTTTGATCCTTCAGCCATGACCATGACCCATTTGTTATCCTGGTCATCCCATATGACTTTCGGATCTCTGAAATCGTCTGTACCCGGATTAGGCATAACGGGGTTGCCACTGTAGAATTTGAATGATTTTCCCTTATCTGTGCTGTACCACAAATATTGTTCCTGTTTTTTGTCTTTGGCTGAGGGCTGTGTCACAATCGCGACAAGCGCATTTTTCCCAAAGCCGGCTGTGTTCTCTTTATCAACCACGACGGAACCGGTCCAAATGTCACCGTCCGGGTTTGTATATTTCGGAATCGCCACGCCTTCATCGGTCCAGTGCACCAAATCCTCTGAGACGGCATGGCGCCATTCTGTGCCGTTGCCTTTTGGGTAATCCCGGTTATATAGATAGAAATAATGATACTTGCCATCAAAATAGATCGGTTTTTGAGGGTCATTTTTCCATTTATCCGGAGTCGTAAAATGATATGCCGCCCGGTAGTCCGGCTTCTGTTTTGATTTTGTTTTTTGGTCATGTCCTTCTTTTGGAAATAAGTCGATAAACAGCAATATTCCTAAAAAGGTTAGGAATACGGTTAGCCATTTGCCTGCTTTTATATAGTTCATATGGGATTCACCTTTATGTTGATAAGAAATAAAAGAAAATGCCAATAGGATATCGGCATTTTCTTTTGCGTTTTTATTTGTTAACTGTTAATTGTCCTTGTTCAAGGATGCTGTCTTTGACAACAGATGTTTTCTTGCCTTTGATGTTCAGCAGGAAGCTTGGCGCAAACGTTGATTGTTTGTCTGCGTAGAATCCTCTGTTTGTCATATAGCTTGTAATCACGACATTGTTTCCTTTCGCTTGAGGTACAGCGAAGTGTGAGTAAGTAAAGGTTACATCGTTAGGATCAAGATCCATTTTTAACACAAGGCCAGTTTTGTTCAGCGGCTTGTATGGGCCAGTTAAAGAATTAGAAACATAGCCAAGCATGTAAATATCGTTAGACGTAATGCCGTCAATCGTCATTTTTGACCCGCGGGAGTCAGTGAACAGATACCATTTGCCGTTCATTTTAAAGACGTTCGCGCGTTCAATTTCATCTGTTACTGTGTTAGATGCAATCAGCGGTTTCATCACTTTTTTCAGTGTGTAATCATCGTTTAGCTCAATCATGCCGAGAGCGCCGTTTGCTAACTCAGCCGTGCGTTTTTTATCGCTTTGCAGAAGCTTTTGACTTTCTTGACGGAAGAATGATGTGCTTTTGCCATAGTATGCTTTGTTAAATAAAGATTCTTCGCCTTGGTAGCCATCTTCAGTTCCAGTGTTTGCTTCAAATACTAAGTATTTGTGGCCTTTATCTTCTACGTAGTGAGGATCTCTCAGCGTATGGTTGTCGCCTGAGCTGTAGTTGCCTTCATCGATGAACTGCTGTACATTTTGATACGTTTTGCCGTCACCGTCAAAGATTGATTTATAATCCTCTACACCGTTGATGTTCAAAGAGCTGTCTGATGCTGATACGTTAACCTGTGCAGTTGTCAGTGTTTGTTTGCCGTAATGTTTACCGGAGAAATCAGTGTAGAATAAACGGATTTTTCCGTCAGATGTAAATGTGGCTGAACCTGACCATTCTTGCGTTTGGTCTTTTAGGATAGAATCATTTGCATCGAATTTGTCGCTGTCTTTAAAGACGCGGCCAGCGTTTTTCCAGCTGTCAATAGAAGTTTCGCCGACTTTTTGATAGAACATGTAAATCGATGTGTCATCCGCATTTTTAGGATCTCCGGCTAATGCAAAGACGATGTGGTAGCCGTGATAGTTTGCGACAGTGCCGTCAGCGTTTTGTAATGGCCAGCTGTCCCAAACGTCCAGGCCTTTTGCAGAAGAGATATTTTTAATTGTGGACGAATCGAATTCAGGAACTTGATATTTTTCATTTTTTTGCTGTTCAGGGATTTGCAGCATATCATGGCGTGTAATATGGGAAATGCCGTATGTTTCCTTATATGGCTTTTGGTTCGTTTCTTTCGCAAACGCTTGAGTTGCGCCTCCTGCCAGCAGTGCGGTAGTAAAGGTTAATACTGTTGCTTGTTTTGCAAACTTTTTGATGTTCATCGTTCATGTCTCCTTTTTTATGTACTGTGTTAGCGGTCTGCTTCTTCCAGCCCTCCTGTTTGAAGATGGCAAGTTAGTTACGCACAATAAAAAAAGACCTAAAATATGTAAGGGGTGACGCCAAAGTATACACTTTGCCCTTTACACATTTTAGGTCTTGCCTGCTTTATCAGTAACAAACCCGCTCGATTTACTTTTCGACCTCATTCTATTAGACTCTCGTTTGGATTGCAACTGGTCTATTTTCCTCTTTTGTTTGATAGAAAATCATAAAAGGATTTACGGACTACAGGCCTAAAGAACTAAAAAATCTAACTGTTTCTTTTCGTTCTCTGTATTTTTTATAGTTTCTGTTGCATGGGCATAAAGTTGCCTTTTTAATCACAATTCAGAAAATATCATAATATCTCATTTCACTAAATAATAGTGAACGGCAGGTATATGTGATGGGTTAAAAAGGATCTCTAACTGAAGTATTTTTCGAAATATTTGAAACATTAGTAGGTTAGTAACGTACAGAGATATGGGAGGTGGAGGAATGAAGCAGAATAAAAGAAAGCATCTTCAGACGTTATTTGAGACATTAGGCGAAAAACATCAGTTTAACGGGACGGTTCTGGCTGCGGAGGGTGGCGATATTTTATATCACCACTCTTTTGGCTATGCGGAAATGACGGAAAAACGCCCGTTGAAAACCAACTCTTTGTTTGAGTTAGCGTCTTTGTCAAAGCCTTTTACAGCATTGGGAATCATCTTGCTGGAGGAGAAGGGGATTCTTGGCTATGAGGATAAAGTGGATCGCTGGCTGCCCGGTTTTCCGTATCAGGGCGTAACGATTCGGCATTTATTGAACCATACGTCAGGGCTTCCTGATTATATGGGATGGTTTTTTGCCAATTGGGATTCACACAAGATTGCGGTGAATCAGGATATTGTCGATATGCTGATGAATGAGGGGCTATCTGGTTATTTTGAACCGAATGAAGGCTGGATGTACAGCAATACGGGGTATGTGCTGCTGGCGGTTATCATTGAAAAAGCATCTGGCATGAGCTATGCGGATTTTATGAAAACAAGTATTTTTTTACCGGCAGGCATGAATGAAACAAGAGTGTATAACAGGAGGCTTTCGCCTGAGCGAATTGATCATTATGCATATGGATATGTGTATGATGTACATTCCGAAACATACGTCCTCCCTGATGAGCTGGAGGAAACGAACTATGTTGTGTATCTCGATGGCATACAGGGAGATGGGACGGTGAACTCTGTCACAAGCGATTTGTTTCGATTTGATCAGGCTTTATATCAGGACGATTTCATCAGCAAGGCTTCTAAGGAATCTGCGTTTTCTCCAGTGCGCCTCAACAATGGAGAAACAATTGATTATGGCTTTGGCTGGGTACTGCAAAACAGTCCTGAAAAAGGGCGGATTGTCAGCCACAGCGGAGGATGGCCCGGCTATTCGACGTTGATGATCCGATATATCGATCATCGTAAAACGCTAATCTATTTGAGTAATAAGGAAGAGGATACTGAATATGAACAAGCGATTCTGAAGGCGGCGGAACATATTCTATTTGGCCAGCCATATGAGGTCCCGGAACGTCCTGCTGATAAAAAGAAAAAAGCAATTGATACAGCGATATACAGCCACTATGTTGGCAGCTACCTGTTGCAGGATGGGACGGCTGCACAGGTGACAGCCGAGAATGAACGGCTTTATTTGGAGATCACCGGACAGCTGAGACTGGAGTTATTTCCTTCCTCGGAAACCCGTTTCTTTCTGCGAGCATTGTCTGTTGAAGTCGAGTTTATGTTAGGCGGGGATGCTGCGAAAAGCTTTATCCTCTATGAGGATGGCTCAGAAGAAGAAGCGGTCCGTACAAATTAGAAAGGAATGAATTTG
>NZ_JAVAXX010000620.1:0-1074 GCF_042709275.1 Bacillus sp. LR_5
CATACGTCTGAGAGCTTTTTGGATCAATGGTTTCTTTATTGGATAGATCTTTTACCTGCTCGTGAAACTCTCTTTCAAATGACGGAGCGTCTGTCTCTACATCATCCTCCATATCAGCTTGGGCCTCCACTGTCATTCTTGCATAGGGAACAGCTTCAAGCCTTTCGTAAGGAATGTCTTGGCCAGTTTTTTCACACACTCCGTACGTTCCATCTTTCATTTTTTGTAATGCATGGTTGATCTCCTCTAACAGCTCCCGGTCGATCTCTCTCACTGTTTGGTCTGTCATCCGGTCTGTGACGAGCGTGCCGTGGTCTGCCATGTGGTTGTCAACCCCATTGGAAAGCTCCCCCACTTCTTCCGTCATTGATTCTGTTTCCTTCTTCTCGCCAGACAATTCTTTTTGCATATCGAGCAATTTATAATAGAGATGCTTCTTTTGTTCTTTTGTCAGCGCCATGTGTATCCTCTCCTTTCTATCCTGTTTCCCGTTTTGCCCCTTGTCAAACATGAGAACTTGATAGAAAGATGAGCGACTGCATCTTTGCACGGATCGCAACCGTTGGCGATAATAGTGTTTCAGGATTTCTTTGGCAGTTTTTTGTCTTCTCTTCTTTCGTAGTTGTAAAAACAGAACAGGGCATGTACGCTCTGCTCTGTTTTTTATATAAAAAAAGCCTAACCATTTTTTGAACGGCTGGCTCATCAAATATTCAGCTGCACAAATGCTTTGTCAGCACCGCTTGAACTTCGCTTAAATCGGTGTCTTTCGCAAATTCTAATTCGAACGTTTTGCTTCTAGTCATCAATAAAAGCCCAGTGTCCGGGTCAAACATGCCCGCTTCTTGGATCGCAAAGCTTTCAATTGTTTTATATGGAAGAAATACACGAACCTTCTTTTTAGAAAACATTTTATTGTCAAAGAAAATGATCCGCTTATTTGTAAAGCAAATTTGGTCCACTCGGAGCTTATAAATCGATTCTATTCTTTCCCCTTCAACGAGCAAAGCTTCAAGCTTCTTTGCATCCGTTGATCTGCTAACAGAAAAAATACCCAATGAAGAACCCCTCTTT
>NZ_JAVAXX010000621.1:0-1072 GCF_042709275.1 Bacillus sp. LR_5
AAAGCGCCTAATCCAAAGAGAACTTCCAGCTTACTCATTTTTTCTGCATTACTTTCGAAATTAGCAATAACAAACGAACCAACTGTCGTTTCTAATGTGCCTGCCCCATATCCTAAGAGAAAAGCCATTACAATAATATAATACCAATCCTTAGTTAGAAAAAAGATACTTAACGCTACAAGCATTATTGTCAAAGCTAAAGTAAGTGTCCTAAAATGACTGTATTTCTTAATCATTAAAGGTGCGATTAATACTCCGCTTAGAAATCCGGTAAACTGAAAGAAGATTATGACCGAAATATCATCTGTTGTCTTGTTAAAAGCCTCTAATAGAAATGGTGTCAAACTCCCTGTTGATATATGGATAATACCTACTGTAAAAAAGAAAGCATATCCGAATAAATATGTCCCTCTTAACATTCATTACACCCCTATATGAAAAAGCAGGAAAGTAAATTCCTGCTTTTTTAGTAACTTCTCTCTTTGAAATACTAGTTGACTGCTGAAACAGACATTGGTTGAGAGTTGCTGTCTTTCTCAAAGAACATTTCTAACACTTCCTGAGATCTAAAACCATCACTAAAAGAAGGGATCTCAACCCAATCGTTCTGAGTTGATGCAATCCAATTGATTAACTCGCTTCTAAAAGAATCAGCCCATCCATAAAACTCGTTTGGCGGATCGTTTAATAGGCTTTGCGGTACTGGGCAGTCTACCACGTTCAAGCCATCTATGAGCTTGTAAACGTGAGGATTGCCTGTGTGGTATTTAAACTCTTTTTTGTGTCCAACTACCTCAATGCTAAAACCACAGTCTTCAGGTACAGAACATTTTGATGTGATGATATTTACAAATACCTTGTTCTTCAGCTGGCCATAAATTTCTGCATAGTCATCTACGAGTACCTGTTTATCCTCTTTTGTTTTTACATTTGTGTTCATTTTTGCCCTTACTGATTCTGTGATGAAATCACTCTCGAACAAATACCATACCATGTCAATAAGGTGAATACCCAGATCCCCCAATGATCCACTCGTCTTCTTACTGTTAGCGTCATCTCTCCAAGTAAACTT
>NZ_JAVAXX010000622.1:0-1054 GCF_042709275.1 Bacillus sp. LR_5
GAACGCAGTCGCTTTAGCGAAAAAACCGAATTTTGACCGCTATTGGAACCAGTATCCTCATCAAACATTGACTGCTTCAGGCGAGGCTGTAGGTCTTCCTGAAGGGCAAATGGGGAACTCCGAAGTAGGTCACTTAAATATCGGTGCGGGACGTATTGTGTACCAAAGCTTAACACGCGTAAATGTTGCCATTCGCGAAGGAGAGTTCGAACGCAATCAAACATTCCTTGACGCGATCAGCAACGCGAAAGAAAACAACAAAGCCTTGCACCTGTTCGGTCTTTTATCTGACGGAGGCGTGCACAGCCATATCAACCATTTATTCGCACTGTTAAAGCTTGCGAAAAAAGAAGGGCTGACAAAGGTTTATATCCATGGCTTCCTTGACGGCCGTGATGTAGGTCCGCAGACAGCGAAAACGTACATCAACCAGTTGAACGATCAAATCAAGGAAATCGGTGTAGGTGAAATCGCCAGCATTTCCGGACGTTACTACTCTATGGACCGCGACAAACGCTGGGACCGTGTAGAAAAAGCGTACCGCGCAATGGCGTACGGCGAAGGCCCATCTTACCGCAGCGCCCTGGATGTTGTTGATGATTCATATGCAAATGGTATCTACGATGAATTCGTGATTCCATCTGTCATCACAAAAGAAAACGGTGAGCCTGTTGCGAAAATCCAAGACGGCGATTCTGTGATTTTCTATAATTTCAGACCGGACCGCGCCATCCAGATTTCCAACACGTTCACAAACAAAGACTTCCGTGACTTCGACCGCGGCGAGAATTATCCAAAGAACCTGTATTTCGTCTGCCTGACTCACTTCAGTGAAACAGTTGACGGCTATGTAGCGTTTAAACCGATAAATCTTGATAACACAGTCGGAGAAGTATTATCTCAGCACGGGTTAAAACAGCTTCGAATTGCAGAAACTGAAAAGTATCCGCACGTCACGTTCTTTATGAGCGGCGGCCGTGAAGCTGAATTCCCGGGTGAAGAGCGTATTCTCATCAACTCGCCTAAAGTTGCAACGTATGACTTGAAGCCTGAG
>NZ_JAVAXX010000623.1:0-1054 GCF_042709275.1 Bacillus sp. LR_5
AAACGCAGTCGCTTTAGCGAAAAAACCGAATTTTGACCGCTACTGGAACCAGTATCCTCATCAAACATTGACTGCTTCAGGCGAGGCTGTAGGTCTTCCTGAAGGGCAAATGGGGAACTCCGAAGTAGGCCACTTAAATATCGGTGCGGGACGTATTGTGTACCAAAGCTTAACACGCGTAAATGTTGCCATTCGTGAAGGAGAGTTCGAACGCAATCAAACATTCCTTGACGCGATTAACAACGCGAAAGAAAACGACAAAGCCCTGCACCTGTTCGGCCTTTTATCAGACGGCGGCGTGCACAGCCACATCAATCATTTGTTCGCATTGTTAAAGCTTGCGAAAAATGAAGGGCTGACAAAGGTTTACATTCATGGTTTCCTTGACGGCCGTGATGTAGGTCCGCAAACAGCGAAAACATACATCAACCAGCTGAACGAACAAATTGAGGAAATCGGTGTTGGAGAAATCGCCAGCGTTTCCGGACGCTACTACTCAATGGACCGCGACAAACGCTGGGACCGCGTAGAAAAAGCGTACCGCGCAATGGCATACGGCGAAGGCCCGACATACCGCAGCGCACTGGATGTTGTGGATGATTCATATGCGAACGGAATTTATGATGAATTCGTGATTCCATCTGTCATCACAAAAGAAAACGGTGAGCCTGTTGCGAAAATCCAAGACGGCGATTCTGTGATTTTCTATAATTTCAGACCGGACCGCGCCATCCAGATTTCTAACACGTTCACAAACAAAGACTTCCGCGATTTCGACCGCGGCGAGAATTATCCGAAGAACCTGCATTTCGTCTGCCTGACTCACTTCAGTGAATCAGTTGACGGCTATGTGGCGTTTAAACCGATAAATCTTGATAACACAGTCGGAGAAGTATTATCTCAGCATGGATTAAAACAGCTTCGAATTGCAGAAACTGAAAAGTATCCGCACGTCACGTTCTTTATGAGCGGCGGCCGTGAAGCTGAATTCCCAGGTGAAGAGCGTATTCTCATCAACTCGCCGAAAGTTGCAACATATGACTTGAAGCCTGAA
>NZ_JAVAXX010000624.1:0-1028 GCF_042709275.1 Bacillus sp. LR_5
AAAGGCCGCAGGCGCGGCCTTTTGGATTGTTCAATTAAGCGTTGACTTTCACCATTGGCTTCAGTTCATTCAGCCATTTTTCGAATTCAGGAATCGCCATTTGCTGAGCAGAGTCAGAAAGTGCGACTGACGGATCAGGGTGAACCTCAGCCATTACGCCATCAGCACCGATCGCTAAAGCGGCTTTAGCTGTCGGAAGCAAGAGGTCACGGCGGCCTGTTGAATGCGTAACATCAACAAAGACTGGCAAATGCGTTTCTTGTTTCAAAATCGGCACAGCTGAAATATCCAGCGTGTTTCTCGTTGCTGTTTCATATGTTCTGATTCCGCGCTCACAAAGGATAATTTGGTCATTTCCTTGTGACATGATGTATTCAGCAGCATTGATGAATTCAGAGATCGTTGCAGCAAGACCGCGCTTCAGAAGCACTGGCTTTTTCACTGCGCCGGCCGCTTTCAGCAATTCGAAGTTTTGCATGTTGCGCGCTCCGATTTGAATGACATCAATGTAGTCCAGCGCTTCTTCGATATGAGCCGGAGTTACGATTTCACTGATAACCGCCAGATCAAATTCATCCGCTACACGTTTTAAAATTTGAAGGCCTTCAACACCAAGCCCTTGGAAATCGTATGGGCTCGTACGAGGCTTAAAGGCTCCACCGCGCAAAATTTTAATCCCTTGTTTTTTCGCAGCTGCAGCGACTTCAGCTACCTGCTCATAGCTCTCTACCGCACATGGGCCGACAATGAATCTTTGCTGGCCGTCTCCGATTTTTTCGCCTTTGATATCAACAATTGTATCTTCAGGTTTTTTCTTGCGGGAGACAAGCAGCGCTTTGCTGTGATCTTCTTCCTGAAGCTCTAAACCGGCTTTGAATATCTCTTTAAAAATGTGCTGGATGGTTGAATTTTCGAACGGCCCGTCATTGTTTTCAATGATATTGTTTAACATTGTGCGTTCTCTGACAGGGTCAAATCGGTTGACGCCCTGTGCTTCCTTCGCTTTACCGATCTCTTTTACAACATTG
>NZ_JAVAXX010000625.1:0-1027 GCF_042709275.1 Bacillus sp. LR_5
TCCTGCCCAATACATCATGGAAGAGTAATCTTGGCCAAGCATATCTGGGAGAACGATCTCTCGTATTAGTTCGTAGGCATAGGCGTTCATTTCAATTTCTTTTAGGTTGTCAATAGATGCTTCAAATTTAGACTTCATATCTGTCTCCCCTCTCTCCTGCGTATATTATAGCTCAAACAGGGGGGAGGATTACAGAATGATCCTGTAATTCTTATGAAAAATTAAGTTAGAAATATATATTGATAAAATAAAATTTTTCAATCAACTAATCAATTCGGAAAATTATAATTTATGTACGCGTTTTCTTGACGCCCTTTTGAGGGAGGAGTAAAATGAAATTGTCAATAAATCTTAATAAAGTGCTTACAATTGAAAGAAGTGGGGGAAGAGATTTAGCACATTTCGCACTTATCAAACAGGGGGTAAAGTAATGTCTGGGAACAGAGAGTTTTATTTTCGAAGATTGCATTCCTTGCTTGGCGTCATACCGGTCGGCATCTTTCTTATTCAGCATTTAGTCGTCAACCAGTTTGCCGCAAGGGGCGCTGAAGCATTCAATAGCGCTGCTCATTTTATGGATAGTCTGCCTTTCAGGTATGCCTTGGAAATTTTTATTATCTTCTTACCATTAATTTATCATGCAGTTTATGGTGTGTACATAGCGTTTACTGCGAAAAATAACGCAGGCCAATACAGCTACATGAGAAACTGGCTATTCGTCCTGCAGCGTGTAACCGGTATCATCACCCTCATTTTCGTCAGCTGGCACGTGTGGGAAACCCGCATTGCCGCACAAATGGGCGCTGAGGTCAATTTCGACATGATGGCGAATATTTTGAGCTCTCCGGCTATGCTTGGTTTTTACATTGTCGGTGTTTTATCAACAATTTTCCACTTCTCGAACGGTTTATGGTCTTTCGCTGTTACATGGGGCATCACGGTAACGCCTCGTTCTCAAAGAATTTCGACATACGTTACGCTGATTATTTTTGTTGCACTGTCATACGTAGGCTTAAAAGCGATTTTC
>NZ_JAVAXX010000626.1:0-1026 GCF_042709275.1 Bacillus sp. LR_5
AAAAATGCTAATAATGCCGCTACAATTTTGTTCTTCTTGCTTACCATGACTTCCTCCTAGTTCATTGATACCATTTTTAAAGTAATGCTTTCACATTATAATGCATTTTCCACCAGAAATCGTGAAAATTTTGAAATTTTTTTGAGATTTTTTATTTTATTGAGAAATGAAAGCTCATATAATTGAACTAGATGGTTTTGGGAGGCGTTTATTCAAAATGTATGGCCAAAGATTACGTCAATTACGAAAGGCACACAAATTAACAATGGAACAGTTAGCTGAGAAAATTGGAATTGCAAAATCAAGTTACGGCGCGGTATAAAACTGAAAGAAAAAAACACCATTGGACAAGTTGATTATTTTAGCTAGGCTATATGATGTTACAGTTGATTACATACTTGGGTTAACGGATGATCTTGATCCTAAAGTGGAAAGAAAAAACCTAAATAGAAAAACCTTATATCCACTGGGATGGATATAAACTTACACCTGAGATGTTAGATCCTATACGGAAAATTTTAAAATTGGTTACTGCAAACAACAATTAAAAAGAGCCCGCATACGGGCTTTTGCCTAAAACAATTATATCATTGAATTTTCCGCCTCATTTTCAATAAGTTTATTCATGATGATAGCTAAACTTTCACCAGCTTTTTGTAGCTTCTCACCTGCTTTTATCAGAGTAATTAAAGCACTTAAATAGTCCACTAAGCTATTTTGATTTATTGTAACTGTTTCTTTATAAGCTTTGTAAGCTTCCTCGAACTGATCAAATTGCACACCCTTCATAGCAGCAAACAGCTAATTTATCAGAAATATTTCCATATGACTCTGTTACACTAAAAAATCTTTTGACATTGATTAGTAAGGCAACGCACTTTAAATAATCATACCCCAGACCAATATGTAAATTGCCTGCAGCAAACAGCAAATCGTTCAAACTGTGTACGGTTCACCATTCCTTGCAACTGTCTCAATCCCTTTGTATAAGTATAATAAAAAGACAAATGAATTTTTATCTGTGGA
>NZ_JAVAXX010000627.1:0-1023 GCF_042709275.1 Bacillus sp. LR_5
TTCTCTCAGAGGAACAATGTGTTTGTATTATTTAGCTTCCAGCCGTCTGATTCGCTCATCTAAATCAGGGTGAGTAGAGAAAAGCGAAGAGCGCTTCTTGCCATTAATCTTTAACGTTTGGACAGCTGTCTGATCGTCTTCCATAATCCGGGAAGAATAGCTTTTAAGCGTCCGTAGCGCATGAATCATCTTGTCCTTGCCGGCAAGATCCGCTCCTCCTCTGTCAGCATGGAATTCACGATGGCGTGAATACGCAAACACAACCAGGCTGCCAAGTATCGAAAAGACAATCTGAAAAATAATCATTGCAATAAAATGAACGATCGGCGCTAGATCTTCTTTGACAAAACGGCTTGCAATCCAAGCGGCGATACGCGATAAAAAGACGACAAAAGTATTAACGATACCTTGTAGAAGCGTCATTGTTACCATATCACCATTTGTGATATGCGCGACCTCGTGGGCAAGCACACCTTCAACCGCTGCGTCATCCATCTGCTCCAGCAGCCCTGACGATACTGCGACAAGTGAACGGCGTT
Source organism: Bacillus sp. LR_5 (assembly GCF_042709275.1). Taxonomy (NCBI): domain Bacteria; kingdom Bacillati; phylum Bacillota; class Bacilli; order Caryophanales; family Bacillaceae; genus Bacillus; species Bacillus sp. LR_5. Next base: position 540 of record NZ_JAVAXX010000627.1, read on the forward strand.
TTGACGGTCCAGTCGCAAACGCGTTTACTTCAGGTGAACGGTAAATCCCGACTTCCGGCATTTTCGTTAAACCGGCAGAGCGGCTTAATCTGTGAACACGATCAACCAATTGCTGTTCCTCATAGCTGAGCGAGTGTTTTTTCGGATTCAGCACTCTGACGCCCATCATCGTCTTTGCCATCCATCTGGACATCGCAAGAGACGTAAAGGAACCGACAAATCCAACGACTAAACTGAACACAAGAAGCGCCATTGGATCGATACCGCCATCAGCTGTAAAGTACGTCCCGACTCCTGTAACAGAGCTTAAAACAGACAAAACGATCCCGATTGTTGTAAGCACCAAAATATTCGTTAGAATAAACAGAAAAATTCTTTTCGCCATAACAACCTCCGTTATTTTAAGTTCAAAAGAACCCGTATATTTAAATTATAAAACATCCATTTGAAAATGCAAGGAATTCGACGTATGATGTTAATGTAA
>NZ_JAVAXX010000628.1:0-1020 GCF_042709275.1 Bacillus sp. LR_5
TAACAGACTCACAAACATATCAGGCGAAACAGCAGCTGATGGAACTGGATCAAAAGCTGAATTATTCTTCTGCTGAAGAGCTGAAGGAATGGCTGAATAAGCTGATGAAACAAGATTCAGAGGCTTATGAAAGTACGAGGAGGACATAAAACAGATGGATTTAAAACAATACGTAACAATTGTACCGGATTACCCGAAAGAGGGCGTGCAATTTAAAGATATTACGACACTGATGGATAAAGGCGACGTATACCGCTATGCTACAGACCAAATTGTTGAATATGCGAAAGAAAAGCAAATTGATTTGGTCGTCGGCCCTGAAGCGCGCGGCTTTATTATCGGCTGTCCCGTTGCTTACGCGCTTGGCGTAGGTTTTGCGCCGGTCCGCAAAGAAGGCAAATTGCCTCGTGAAGTGATCAAAGTGGACTACGGCTTGGAATACGGGAAAGACGTATTAACGATCCACAAAGATGCGATTAAACCGGGTCAGCGTGTGCTTATTACAGATGACCTGCTTGCGACAGGCGGCACAATTGAAGCAACAATCCAACTTGTTGAAGAGCTTGGCGGCGTTGTTGCTGGTATCGCTTTCTTAATCGAGCTTTCTTACCTTGACGGCAGAAAGAAGCTTGAAGATTATGACATATTAACATTGATGAAATACTAAAGATAATCGCATAACGAAAAAAGCACTCCATGTCAGGGTGCTTTTTTCCTATTGTTTTGCATTTATTTTATATAATATTTGGCTATTTGAACTTCTGCTCTTTACATCTTTCGTTTTTTTCTTGATAATAAACTACAATACAGTTTACATTCTAAAAAAGGTGATTCCATGGCGAACGAACAAGTATTGACTGCCGAGCAAGTTATAGATAAAGCGCGCAGCTATCTATCTGATGAGCATATCGCATTTGTCGAAAAAGCATATCTGTACGCTGAAGATGCTCATCGCGAGCAATACCGCAAATCGGGCGAGCCATATATTATTCATCCGATTCAGGTTGCGGGGATTCTCGT
>NZ_JAVAXX010000629.1:0-1007 GCF_042709275.1 Bacillus sp. LR_5
GTGTATCAAGCCTGTACAATATTCAAAAACCCTAAAGGATGATGAACATGTGTGGCAAGTTCACTTTATTTTCTGAGTTTGATGACATCATTGAGCAATTCAACATAGATCAATTCTTACCTGAAGGTGAATATCACCCTAGCTATAATGTCGCTCCTTCACAAAACATCCTGACAATTATCAACGATGGATCCAATAACCGGTATTATCCCTCCATGGGCTAAAGATGAAAAGATCGGATATAAAATGATTAATACCCGCGCTGAAACATTGTCCGAGAAACCCAACTTTCGAAAGCCGCTCGTAAGTAAACGAATGGAAACGCCTTGATCCAAGACATTGTATTGTCATTCTGGTCTTTTACATGAAGCCTGTGTTGTTCAAAATTAATGTAATGGACTCTGCCGGTGACATTTTCAACGAATCCATTGTTAAAGAGTTTGAATTTTAACTCTTTATTAAATTCAAGTACCTCAGAGACAACTAATCTGCCCTTGCATCAAAGGAGCTCCTATTTCTGATAAATCGATTCCATGAGCATGATAATACAACTGGTTTCCCATTATTCCGAACTTCTTTTCAAGCAGCTCTAAAGGAAATTTGGCTAACTGATCTACAGTCGATATTGCCATCCGATTTAGGTTTCTTTCCATCCTCCCTCCTATCCCCCACATTTTAGACCACGGGTGAAACTTCCAGAGTTTATTTGGCACATCCTCTTATCTCCAACGTGCAATGCCACTCTTTGTTTTCTTACTTTCCAGGTCAAGCGCAAGCTTACTCAGCAACATATTATCTCCAATGCCTACTGTGCACATCAAACCAAATTCTCTCCATATGCTGAAAGCTGTTAGATGCAGTGAATGGCCTTTTCGTCAATTTGTCTTTTTTTAAAAAAGGCCTATCTAAAAGCTCGGGAAAGAAATGCTTATCTTTGCTACACTGATCATATTTTCATAAACGTGCTTTATCTCATTAAACAGCCAAGGTCACTCTTGCTCGCGATA
>NZ_JAVAXX010000063.1:0-27177 GCF_042709275.1 Bacillus sp. LR_5
TATATAAAGGATGAGGCCACATGGTTATTGCTGTCTATTTGGTGCTGATTAATCTATGCGGTTTTTGGGTGATGGGCGTTGACAAACGAAAAGCGCAGCAGCACAAATGGAGAATTTCTGAAGAACGGCTGTGGCTGATAGCGATCGTGTTTGGAGCGCTCGGTGTCTGGCTTGGCATGCAAACCTTCAGACATAAAACGAAACACACGTCTTTTAAGTACGGAGTGCCACTTCTTTTGGTCATTGAAGCGATCTTGATCGGCATTTATTACAGCCCGTTTGATTTATAAAAAGCAGAAAAGCGTTTTAACGCTCTTCTGCTTTTTTTGCGAGTTTAATGGGCTGGTCCCAGTCAATCTTACAATTCGGATAGCGTTCCAGCACTTTTTCTTCAATGTTCTCAAAATCTTTTGCAGAGAAATGTTTCAGCTTCTCAGGAGATTCTGTCCAGACAAAGATGGTGTGGATAAACAGCGGATGGTCCTTGGAAGGAATATGCTTTTCTCCTTCAAAAAGCACGCCTTTATACGTCAGCTGAAAGTTCTTTCGGGTATTGTTCTGTTCATCAATAATATAAAAATGTTCTTTTGATTGGGCCAGCTTGAGCCTTCTCTTTGGATTCGCGACATATTTGACTGCGGCATAAATACAATAAGCAAAAAGTGCAAGCAATATAATCCTTAAAACCATGACAAACATTGTGTGAAGGCACCTCCCTTATTGTGATGATCTGATGTAATACGAAGAGCATAGAAAAAGGTTTCACTTTTTTAAAAAGAAAGTTCTAAAAACATATACCCGATTTTCAAGTGAAATAGTCGTATGGTTAGCGCCAGGTTTTGTATAATAAGAAGGCAGGACTGATGAAGGAGGTTTTGAAACATGGCAAAATTAGATGAAACATTGACCATGCTGAAAGATTTAACAGATGCAAAAGGCATACCGGGCAATGAGAGAGAAGTAAGGCAAGTGATGAAATCATACATAGAACCATTTGCTGATGAGGTGACAACAGATCGGCTGGGCAGTTTAATTGCCAAAAAAACAGGTGTGCAAAACGGCCCGAAAATTATGATCGCCGGGCATTTGGACGAAGTCGGCTTTATGGTGACGCAAATCACCGATAAAGGCTTTATCCGTTTTCAAACCGTTGGCGGCTGGTGGGCTCAGGTTATGCTGGCCCAGCGTGTCACCATCGTGACAAAAAAAGGCGAAATCACAGGGGTTATCGGCTCCAAGCCGCCGCATATTTTATCTCCTGAAGCGAGAAAAAAATCAGTGGAAATAAAAGACATGTTTATTGATATTGGAGCTTCAAGCCGAGAAGAAGCCTTGGAATGGGGTGTAATCCCGGGAGATATGATCGTACCTCATTTTGAATTTACGGTCATGAACAATGAAAAATTCTTACTGGCGAAGGCCTGGGACAACCGCATTGGCTGTGCGATTGCAATTGATGTGTTAAGAAACTTACAAAATACAGATCATCCAAACATTGTGTATGGTGTCGGAACCGTGCAGGAGGAAGTTGGCCTGAGGGGAGCGAAAACGGCTGCGCATACCATTCAGCCTGATATTGCGTTTGGTGTTGATGTAGGAATAGCAGGAGACACGCCTGGCATTTCCGAGAAGGAAGCGCAAAGCAAAATGGGTAAAGGCCCGCAGATTATCGTTTACGATGCATCCATGGTCTCTCATAAAGGCTTGCGCGATGTAGTTGTCGCTACCGCAGAGGAAGCAGGCATTCCGTACCAGTTTGATGCCATCGCCGGCGGCGGAACAGATTCGGGAGCCATCCATTTGACGGCAAATGGCGTTCCTGCGCTCTCTATTACCATTGCAACCCGCTACATTCATACGCACGCGGCCATGCTGCACCGTGATGATTATGAAAACGCGGTCAAATTAATTACAGAAGTGATTAAGAAATTAGACCGAAAGACAGTTGACCAAATCACATATGAATAAAAACCATCAGAATCCGCTGTAAAAGGCGGATTCTATTTTTTTGTCTGTACAAATTCAATAAGCAACTCTACAATAAGGATATATATAGAAAATTTGTGCTAGTCTGGATGATAGACAAGTTTTCTATATTCCAAAAAAGGGGGATTTGATGAATATGAAAAAGAAAGCGTTTTCTGGATTATTGCGTTTTTCTTGTGCAGCTTTAACAGCTGGTGCTGTAATGTTGTCCGCTTTACCGGCATCAGCGGCTTTTTGGGGGGCATCGAACGAGCTTCTGCATGATCCGACAATGGCAAAAGAAGGGAATACTTGGTATGCTTTTGGGACAGGTCTTGCTGAGGAAAACGGATTACGTGTTCTAAAAGCTGACAGTAACGGAGTATGGAGGGTTCAAAAGTCAATTTTCACTAGTCCTTTATCTTGGTGGAAGCAATATGTGCCTAATTACGAACGAAACCAATGGGCACCGGATGTGACATACTACAACGGAAAGTACTGGCTTTACTATTCAGTTTCTTCATTTGGCAGCAATACCTCTTTAATTGGGCTTGCTTCAACTACAAGTCTCAGTTCGGGCAGCTGGAAGGATGAGGGACTTGTTACTCGGTCGACAAGTGCCAATAATTACAATGCCATTGATCCTGAATTAACTATTGATAAAGATGGAAACCCTTGGCTAGCATTTGGTTCATTTTGGAGTGGCATTAAATTAACAAAATTAAATAAATCTACGATGAAACCAACCGGTTCATTATATTCGATAGCGGCCAGACCAAATAACGGCGGCGCTCTGGAAGCCCCTACATTAACATACAATAATGGCTACTATTACTTAATGGTTTCATTCGATAAATGCTGTCAAGGCGTAAATAGTACGTACAAAATTGCTTACGGCAGATCGAAAAATATTACAGGTCCTTATGTAGACAGAAACGGTAAAAGCATGATGGACGGAGGAGGTACGATTCTTGATGCCGGCAATGAACAGTGGAAAGGGCCGGGCGGACAGGATATCGTAAACGGGAACATACTCGTGCGTCATGCTTATGATGCAAAAGACAACGGCACTCCAAAGATGTTAATCAATGATTTGAATTGGAGCTCAGGCTGGCCGTCTTATTAAGAGAAAGCTTAATCATGCACATCTTATCATCTTTGTTTAGCCCTGATACATCAGGGCTTTTTCTAATGGAAAAACGAATCGGAAGATTGATTGACAGAACAATCGTAGTTCTTAAGAACACGTTTTTTTACCTGAAAACCTAGTAACGAATCATTTCTTTTTGTAAAAGAATACAAAAATGATTGACAGTAAATAAACCTACTAATATAATAAAGTTGTTCGTACAAATTAATTGAAAATAGTTTATTTTTTGTTATTAGTCCGTATCTGTTTGGGTAATTGAAAGCGTTTTACTATAGGAAGAAAGGGGCAGTTTACATGCTTCAGACAAAGGATTATGAATTCTGGTTTGTAACAGGAAGCCAGCACCTATACGGGGAAGAGACTCTGGAACTGGTCGATCAGCATGCGAAAAGCATTTGTGAGGGGCTTAGCGGGGTTTCTTCTAGATATAAAATCACTCACAAGCCTGTCGTCACTTCATCGGAAACCATCAGACAACTGTTAAGAGAAGCGGAGTACAGTGAGACATGCGCGGGCATCATTACATGGATGCACACATTTTCTCCCGCGAAAATGTGGATAGAAGGCCTTTCTTCTTATCAAAAACCGCTTATGCATCTGCATACTCAATATAATCGCGATATTCCGTGGGGTACGATTGACATGGATTTTATGAACAGCAACCAATCCGCACATGGCGATCGTGAGTATGGTTACATCAACTCGAGAATGGGGCTGAGCCGAAAAGTCGTTGCCGGTTACTGGGATGATGAAGAAGTGAAGAAAGAGATTTCACAGTGGATGGATACGGCGGCTGCATTAAATGAAAGCCGACATATTAAGGTTGCCAGATTCGGAGATAACATGCGTCACGTCGCGGTAACGGACGGAGACAAGGTGGGGGCGCATATTCAATTTGGCTGGCAAGTTGACGGATATGGCATCGGAGACCTTGTTGAAGTGATGAACCGAATTACGGACGACGAGGTTGACACGCTTTATGCGGAGTATGACAGGCTTTATGTCATCAGCGAGGAAACAAAACGCGACGAAGCAAAGGTAGCGTCGATTAAAGAACAGGCGAAAATTGAACTTGGCTTAACCACATTCCTTGAACAAGGCGGATACTCAGCTTTTACGACATCGTTTGAAGTGCTGCACGGAATGAAACAGCTGCCGGGACTTGCCGTTCAGCGCCTGATGGAGAAAGGCTACGGGTTCGCAGGTGAAGGAGATTGGAAGACAGCGGCTCTTGTACGGATGATGAAAATCATGGCTCAAGGAAAAAGAACGTCCTTCATGGAAGATTATACGTATCATTTTGAACCGGGAAATGAAATGATTCTTGGTTCACATATGCTTGAAGTGTGTCCGACTGTCGCTTTGGATCAGCCGAAAATTGAGGTTCATCCGCTTTCTATCGGCGGAAAAGAGGACCCTGCACGTTTTGTATTTAACGGCATCAGCGGTTCAGCCATTCAAGCAAGCCTTGTTGATATTGGTGGGCGTTTCCGTCTTGTTTTGAATGAGGTCAACGGACAGGAAATTGAAAAAGACATGCCGAATCTGCCGGTGGCCCGTGTTCTCTGGAAGCCGGAGCCGTCATTGAAAACAGCGGCAGAGGCATGGATTTTAGCCGGCGGCGCACACCACACCTGCTTGTCTTATGAACTGACAGTAGAGCAAATGCTCGATTGGGCGGAAATGGCGGGGATCGAAAGTGTTCTCATTTCCCGTGATACGACAATTCACAAGCTGAAACACGAATTAAAATGGAACGAGGCGCTTTACCGGCTTCAAAAGTAGAGAGGGGGATGTCACTTGGCTTACACAATAGGGGTTGATTTTGGAACTTTATCAGGAAGAGCGGTGCTCGTTCATGTCGAAACAGGGGAGGAACTGGCGTCTGCTGTGAAAGAATACAGGCATGCGGTCATTGATACCGTGCTTCCAAAAACGGGTCATAAGCTGCCGCGGGACTGGGCGCTGCAGGATCCGGCTGATTACCTTGAAGTCTTGGAAACAACCATTCCGTCTTTACTCGAACAGACGGACGTTGAACCGAAAGACATTATCGGGATCGGTATTGATTTTACGGCTTGTACGATCCTGCCAGTTGACAGTACAGGGCAGCCGTTATGCATGCTGCCGGAATATGAAGAGGAGCCGCACAGCTATGTGAAGCTCTGGAAGCATCATGCGGCCCAAAAGCATGCTGATCGGCTCAATCAAATCGCGGAAGAAGAAGGAGAAGCTTTTTTACAGCGGTACGGTGGAAAAATTTCATCAGAATGGATGATTCCGAAGGTCATGCAGATTGCCGAAGAAGCGCCTCACATTTATGAAGCGGCTGACCGGATTATCGAGGCTGCAGACTGGATCGTGTACCAGCTGTGCGGCTCGCTTAAGCGAAGCAACTGTACTGCAGGGTATAAAGCAATTTGGAGTGAAAAAGCGGGGTATCCGTCAGAAGATTTCTTTGGCAAATTAAATCCTTTAATGAAAACGATTACAAATGACAAATTAGCGGGTTCTATTCATTCAGTAGGGGAAAAAGCCGGCGGACTGACTGAAAAAATGGCACAGCTTACAGGCCTTCTTCCAGGTACGGCTGTTGCGGTTGCCAATGTTGATGCTCATGTTTCCGTGCCAGCGGTCGGCATCACAGAGCCAGGAAAAATGCTGATGATTATGGGAACTTCAACGTGCCATGTTCTTCTGGGCGAAGAGGTACATATCGTGCCGGGAATGTGCGGTGTCGTGGACAACGGAATTCTCCCGGGCTACGCGGGATATGAAGCCGGGCAGTCCTGTGTTGGCGATCATTTTGACTGGTTTGTAAAAACATGTGTCCCGCAAGCGTATCGAGAGGAAGCAGAGGAAAAAAACATTGGCGTTCATGAGCTGCTGAGTGAGAAGGCAAACCTTCAAGCGCCAGGTGAAAGCGGCCTGCTTGCTTTAGATTGGTGGAATGGAAACCGTTCAACCCTTGTTGATGCTGATTTAACTGGGATGCTGCTTGGCATGACGCTGCTGACGAAGCCTGAAGAGATGTATAGAGCATTAGTTGAAGCGACGGCTTACGGAACCCGGATGATTATCGAAACGTTCAAAGAAAGCGGGGTTCCGATTGAGGAGCTGTACGCAGCTGGCGGAATTGCTGAGAAAAACCCGTTTGTCATGCAAATTTATGCGGATGTGACAAACATGGACATTAAAATCTCTGGTTCCCCGCAAGCCCCTGCCTTAGGATCTGCCATTTTCGGCGCGCTTGCTGCCGGTAAAGAAAACGGCGGATACGACGACATCAAAGAGGCAGCGGCGCACATGGGAAAACTGAAAGATATTTCTTATACGCCAAACGCCGAAAACGCTGCGGTGTATGAAAAATTGTACGCTGAATATAAAGAGCTTGTTCACTACTTCGGAAAAGAAAACCATGTCATGAAACGTCTGAAAACAATTAAAAATCTTCAATTTTCATCTGCCGTCAAAAAGAATTCATAAAGGGTGATGGAGCATGCTTGAAACATTAAAAAAAGAAGTGCTGGCTGCCAACCTGAAGCTTCAAGAGCATCAGCTGGTAACCTTTACGTGGGGAAATGTCAGCGGTATTGACCGTGAAAAAGAAAGAATTGTCATCAAACCAAGCGGTGTCGAATACAGCGACCTGACAGCTGATGACTTGGTTGTTTTGAATCTTGAAGGAGAGGTCGTCGAAGGCTCGCTCAAGCCTTCATCAGATACACCTACACATGTTTATTTGTACAAAGCCTTTCCGAACATCGGAGGAATTGTCCATACCCATTCTCAATGGGCGACTAGCTGGGCGCAATCGGGCAGAGACATACCGCCTTTAGGCACGACCCATGCTGATTATTTTGACAGTGCGATTCCGTGTACAAGAGAAATGTACGATGAAGAAATCATTCATGACTACGAACTGAATACAGGAAAAGTCATAGCTGAAACCTTTCAGCATCATAACTACGAACAGGTTCCGGGTGTGCTTGTGAATAATCACGGCCCGTTCTGCTGGGGCACGGACGCCTTAAATGCCATTCATAACGCCGTTGTATTAGAAACGGTTGCGGAAATGGCCTATCACTCCATTATGTTGAACAAAGATGTAAATCCAATTAATACAGTCCTTCATGAAAAGCATTTTTATCGAAAACACGGAGCAAATGCGTATTATGGCCAGTCATGATTCCGCTGTGTCACCGGCCGGCATTCTGATTGACTTGGACGGTACTGTATTCAGAGGAAATGAATTGATTGAAGGGGCAAGAGAAGCGATCAATACACTCCGAGAAATGGGGAAGAAAATCGTCTTTTTGAGCAATCGGGGGAATATCTCCCGTGCCATGTGCAGAAAAAAACTTCTCGGCGCGGGGATAGAGGCGGATGTAAGCGATATTGTTCTGTCGTCAAGTGTCACAGCAGCTTTTCTGAAAAAACATTATCGTTTTGCAAAGGTGTGGGTGCTTGGAGAACAAGGCTTGGTTGACGAGCTGAGGCTGGCCGGCGTGCATCACGCGAACGAACCGAAGGAAGCGGATTGGCTTGTGATCTCCCTTCATGAAACGCTCACGTACAAAGATTTAAATCAAGCCTTTCAAGCGGCCGCAGGCGGAGCTCGTATCATTGCTACGAACAAAGACCGCTCTTTTCCAAATGAAGACGGCAATGCCATCGATGTGGCCGGAATGATTGGGGCGATAGAGGCTTCCGCTCAAGCGAAAACGGAGCTTGTTGTCGGAAAGCCGTCATGGCTGATGGCGGAGGCTGCATGTACAGCAATGGGGCTGTCCGCACATGAATGCATGATTATCGGAGACAGCATTGAATCAGACATTGCGATGGGGAAGCTTTATGGCATGAAAAGCGCCTTAGTGCTTACTGGTTCTGCGAAACCGGGTGAACAGCGTTTGTACACACCGGATTATGTGCTGGAGTCTATTAAGGATGTAACCAAATTAGCTGAGGAGGGGATTCTGTTATGAATCGTATCGCAGCTGACGTTCAGCGTGCTTTTGAACAAGCCGGAGAAAAGACGTTTCCTATCGAAATGGAAGAAATTGCTCTCGAAAAACAAGCAGCCGAATCGCTTTTAGAGTATGTAAAAAGAAAAAAACACAAACAGATCGTCCTAGTCTGCGACTCGAATACACATCGCATTGCAGGAATTGATTTGGAAGACCGCTTGAATCAAAAAGGATTCCAGGCCGAGTGCCTGATCATTCCGGAAAATGAAGCCGGAGATGTGACGGCTGATGAACGGTCTCTCATTCATGTACTGATCCATATGAAAAAAACAACGGATGTCATGATCGCAGTCGGTTCGGGCACGATTCATGATATTGTGCGCTTCTCAGCGTTTCAGAGGGATTTGCCGTTTATTTCTTATCCGACTGCCCCATCTGTAGACGGTTTTACATCAGCCGGAGCGCCGCTTATTTTATACGGTACGAAAACAACCATCCAAACGAAGGCTCCGTGTGCGCTGTTCGCTGATCTGGATCTATTAAAAACCGCACCCCAGTCAATGGTGGCGGCTGGATTTGGCGACATGCTCGGTAAAATCACGTCTTTAGCTGATTGGGAAATATCCCGGCATCTTGCCGGCGAGCCTTATTCGCCAGCAGGGGCTAAGATCGTTCAGGAGGCACTTGATGCCTGTATCGAACACACAGAAGACATTGCGATGAAAACGGAAACAGGCATACAGGTTTTAATGGAATCTTTAATTGTGTCGGGGCTTGTCATGCTGGCTTTAGATCATTCCCGCCCGGCATCAGGGGGAGAGCATCATATTTCCCATTGGATTGAGATGGAATTAATGGAGAAAAACCGGCCTCAGATTCTCCATGGGGCAAAGGTGGGCTGTGCCGCTGTGTTATTAACTGACACATACAGAAAGCTCGCCCAGGATGACGGGCTGAACGAATTTTCTCCGCGCCAGCGGCAAGCCATTCAATCGGCTTATGAAACGCTCCCAGAAGGAGAAGTATTGGCCAATTGGCTGAGATCAGCCGGAGGCCCTGCGTTTTTTGACGAAATCGGTGTCGGGCAGGATTCCGTCAAGAATGCCTTCAGACACGCGCACACCTTAAGAGACCGCTGCACCGGATTAAGAATCATCAATGAAAACAAGACGCTGATCAATCATGGTCTATATGAATAGCCCGCACCTCGAATGGAAGGGGTAACGCAAATGAAAAAAATGACTGCCTGTTTTCTTGTGCTCATGATGCTGCTGACATTATGCATTGCTGGGTGTTCAGCAGAAAGATCATCCGGGAAATCGGGTGAAACCGAACTGACCTTTTGGACATTTAACGGACTTCATGAGCAATTTTATGTGGAAATGGTGAAGGAATGGAACAAAAAATATCCTGACCGCAAAATTAAATTGAATACGGTCGTTTATCCATATGGGCAAATGCACGATAATTTGTCTATCTCCTTAATCGCGGGAGAAGGTGTCCCTGATATTGCCGATGTCGAATTGGCTCGTTTTTCAAACTTTTTGAAGGGCTCTGATATCCCGCTTGCCGACTTGACTCCGCTGATTGAAAAGGACCGCGATAAATTCGTTGAGGCACGGCTTACCCTGTACAGCAAAAACGGCAAGCTTTACGGGCTGGATACGCATGTAGGGACGACAGTGATGTTTTATAACATGGATGTTATGAAAAAAGCCGGCGTCGATCCTGATGATATTAAAACATGGGATGATTACCATAAAGCCGGGCAGAAAGTGCGCAAAGTAACCGGAAAGCCGATGGGAACGGTGGAAACAAATGATTCCGGAACGTTCTTATCCATGATTTCACAGCAAAACTCAGGCTATTTTGATAAAAATGGCAAGCTGATCCTCAATAATGACACCAATGTAAAAACACTTCAATATTTAAAGGACATGATTAATGATAAAACGATGATTGCCGCACCAGGCGGCGGGCATCATAGTGAAGAATATTACGGCTTTATGAACCAAGGCGGAGCAGCGTCGGTTCTGATGCCGATTTGGTATATGGGAAGATTCATAGATTATATGCCTGATCTGAAAGGGAAGATTGCCATCCGGCCGCTTCCGGCATGGAAAGAGGGAGGCGACCGTTCGGCAGGTTTGGGCGGTACGGCAACTGTTGTACCGAAGCAATCCAAGCATGTTGAGTTAGCAAAAGAGTTTTTGGCTTTTGCGAAGGGTTCTAAAGAAGGAAACAAAAAGCTTTGGAGCGTACTCGGGTTTGACCCGCTTCGCTGGGATGTCTGGAGCTCAAAGGAATTGAAAGAGAAAAACAAATACACGGATTACTTCCAAAACGGAACAGGCATTTTTTCTATGCTGCTCGATATCAAGGATGAAATCAATCCGATATATTTACATGAGGATTTTGCCAAGGCTTCAGACCTTGTCAACAGAAGTGTATTGTTCGACGCACTTAAATCTCAGCAAAAAACGCCTAAACAAGCCTTGGACAGAGCGGCAGGTGAACTGAAACAGAAATAGAATCCCATTCAAAAAGTGAAAGCGGGGAGGTTCTCATGAAACCTGTGAAAACGGGAACGGTTCATCCCGTTCCTTCAGCTGAGAAACAATCAGGCTGGCGAGATTTATTTTATTCGAAAAAAGCGGCGCCTTATCTGTTTACTGCGCCATTTGTTTTATCCTTTCTCGTATTTTTTCTATACCCCATCATTAGTGTCTTCATCATGAGCTTTCAAAGAATTTTGCCGGGAGAGGTGTCGTTTGTCGGATTGTCTAATTATACAGCACTAAACAACCCGACGTTCTATACAGCCCTTTGGAATACGCTGGAATACACCTTTTGGACGCTGATTGTGCTGATTCCTGTTCCTTTGCTTCTGGCCATATTCCTGAATTCAAAGCTGGTCAAATTCAGAAATATATTCAAATCAGCGCTATTCATTCCGGCATTGACTTCTACAATTGTGGCGGGGATCATTTTTCGGCTGATCTTCGGAGAAATGGAAACATCGCTGGCCAATTCCATCTTACTTAAACTTGGCTTTTCACCTCAGAACTGGATGAACAATGAGCATACCGGCATGTTTTTAATGGTGCTGCTTGCTTCGTGGAGATGGATGGGAATCAACATCCTTTACTTTTTGGCCGGTTTGCAAAATGTGCCGAAAGAGCTGTACGAAGCCGCCGATATTGACGGCGCGAATACGATGAAAAAATTCCGGCACATTACGCTGCCGTTTCTCAAGCCAGTAACCGTATATGTGCTGACCATCAGTATCATCGGCGGATTCAGGATGTTTGAGGAAAGCTACGTCCTTTGGCAAAATAATTCCCCGGGTAATATTGGTCTGACGCTTGTCGGATATTTGTATCAGCAGGGGCTTGCCTACAACGAAATGGGATACGGAGCGGCCATCGGCATTGTGCTTTTGATTGTGATACTTGTTGTCAGCCTGATTTCATTAAAGCTGTCAGGCTCGTTTAAGGGGGAGGGATAAATGTTGCGGCACAGTCCTCAGTTTAGCGTTTACAGAATCGCACTAACCCTGTTTTTTATTATGCTGAGCCTATTGTATATTTTTCCGATTTTCTGCTTGCTTTTAGGATCATTAAAGCCGTCATCTGAGCTTTTGCGTGTGGGGCTGAATCTTGATATTGATCCAAAAGTGATGAGTTTTGATAACTACACATTTCTGTTTAATGGCGGCAGCATTTATTTCAAATGGTTTTTTAACAGTCTTGTGCTCGGACTTTTTACGACCGTGCTCACTCTGTTTTTTTCTTCGATGATCGGGTACGGGCTTGCGGTTTATGATTTTAAGGGCAGAAATATCATCTTTGTTCTTGTGCTGATTATTATGATGGTTCCGCTGGAAGTGATGATGCTTCCGTTGTTTAAGCTTACCGTCGGACTGCATTTGATTGATTCGTATACGGGTGTCATATTGCCGTTCATCGTTTCGCCTGTTGCTGTTTTCTTTTTCAGGCAGTATGCGCTTGGTTTGCCAAGAGATCTGCTGGACTCTGCAAGAATGGACGGCTGTACGGAATTCGGCATCTTTTTCAGGATTATGGCGCCGCTGATGAAACCGGCTTTCGGCGCGATGATTATCCTCCAGTCCTTAAACAGCTGGAACAACTTCTTATGGCCGCTGATCGTGCTTCGTTCGAAAGAAATGTTTACGCTTCCAATTGGGCTGTCCAGCTTGCTGAGCCCTTATGGAAACAACTATGACATGCTCATATCCGGCTCAGTATTTGCGATTTTGCCGGTGATTATCATTTTCTTGTTTTTCCAAAAGTACTTTATCTCCGGCCTGACAGTAGGCGGAGTCAAAGGTTAAAAAGGGAGGAAACGTGTGATGAAAAAAGCGCGAATGATTGTAGACAAAGAATATAAAATCGGTGAAGTAGACAAACGGATTTATGGATCGTTTATCGAACATATGGGGCGTGCGGTATACGAAGGCATATATGAGCCAGATCACCCTGAAGCGGATGAAGACGGGTTTAGAAAGGATGTCCAGTCGCTGATCAAAGAATTGCAGGTTCCGATCATCCGCTATCCGGGCGGAAACTTTTTATCCGGTTACAACTGGGAGGACGGTGTCGGGCCTGTCGAAAACCGCCCAAGACGGCTTGACTTGGCATGGCAAACGACAGAAACCAATGAAGTGGGAACAAATGAATTTTTATCTTGGGCAAAAAAGGTGAACACTGAGGTCAACATGGCCGTCAACCTTGGCACAAGAGGCATAGATGCCGCCCGCAATCTCGTTGAATACTGCAATCACCCGAAAGGCTCTTACTGGAGTGATTTAAGAAGATCACATGGCTATGAACAGCCGTACGGCATCAAGACATGGTGCCTGGGTAACGAAATGGATGGCCCGTGGCAGATCGGCCACAAAACAGCTGACGAATACGGGCGGCTTGCCGCGGAGACGGCAAAGGTCATGAAATGGGTTGACCCATCAATTGAACTTGTTGCCTGCGGCAGCTCAAACAGCGGCATGCCGACCTTTATCGATTGGGAAGCAAAGGTACTGGAGCATACGTACGAGCATGTCGACTATATTTCTCTCCATACGTATTACGGAAACCGGGATAACAATCTGCCAAACTACTTGGCCCGTTCCATGGATCTGGATCATTTTATCAAATCCGTCGCTGCAACCTGTGACTATGTAAAAGCAAAAACACGCAGCAAGAAAACAATCAATCTCTCTCTGGATGAATGGAACGTTTGGTATCACTCAAATGAGGCTGATAAAAAAGTAGAACCGTGGATTACTGCGCGGCCTATTTTAGAGGATATTTATAATTTTGAAGATGCCTTATTGGTCGGCTCTCTGCTCATTACGATGCTGCAGCACGCAGACCGTGTGAAAATCGCGTGTCTTGCACAGCTTGTCAATGTCATCGCGCCGATCATGACGGAAAAAGGCGGAGAAGCATGGAGACAGCCGATTTTCTATCCGTACATGCATGCTTCTGTGTACGGAAGAGGTGAGTCACTGAAACCGCTTATTTCTTCTCCGAAGTACGACTGCTCAGATTTTACTGATGTGCCATATGTTGATGCCGCTGTTGTGTACTCAGAAGAGGAAGAAACACTCACCATTTTTGCGGTAAACAAAGCTGAGGATCAGATGGAGACGGAGATTTCGCTCAGAGGTTTTGAATCCTATCAAATCGCAGAGCACATCGTACTCGAGCATCAGGATATCAAAGCGACAAACCAGCATAACAGAAAAAATGTCGTCCCGCATTCCAACGGAATATCGTCTGTCAGCGAAAACGGCCTAACCGCGCATTTCACGCCGCTTTCCTGGAATGTGATCCGCCTGAAAAAACAATCATAAGAGAAACAAAGCCGGAGATCTCTCTCCGGTTTTTCTTTTTTTCTCAGTAGATATCATTCAGTACCTTGTAATGTTCAGTAGTGGATGTTACCATATGGATAAGTGGTGGGAAAAATAAACAAAATTGACCAGCCGCAGGGAGGATCTTATGATGAATGCTCAATTCAAAAAGGGAGCATTAGAGCTATGTGTGCTTGTATTAATATCCGAAAAAGACCAATACGGATATGAGCTTTCTCAAAACATTTCCAGGCACATGGCGATTGCTGAAGGCACCTTATATCCTCTTCTCAGGAGACTGACGAAAGAAGAGTATTTAGAAACATATATGGCGCCGTCTTCCGAAGGGCCTGCCAGAAAATATTACACGATGTCAAAGCTTGGTTTCATGCGAATGAAACTGCTGCTGGCAGAATGGGATCAGTTCACAGCATCTGTCAATCAAATCATTGATGCGGCAAGGGGAGGAGAACGATGAATCAAGAACAGTTTTTACAGGAGTTAAGTAAAGCGTTACAGCCGCTTTCTAAAGAAGAGCGGAATGAGATCTTATTTGATTTTGAAGAACATATTACAGAAGGGATGAAAGAAGGCAGGCCGGAAGCGGACATCATCAGGGAACTCGGCTCCCCAAAACAAATAGCAAAGGAATTGGTGCCAGATGTCACGGAAACTGCTCCAGCAGTGCAGCGCCCTAAGAAGAACCTCTTTCAGATGGCATGTTCAGCAGCAGCGATAAGCATCTTAAATTTGATTTTTGTGCTGGGACCAGCTATTGGCATTTTTGGAGTGTACGTGGGTTTATGCGGGGCGGCGCTTGCACTTTCTGTATCACCAATTATGTTTGTCGGCATGGTGATGTTTCAAATGAATACGCACATGATGCTGGAGTTCTTTTTATCACTCGTGTTTGGCAGTCTGGGGCTGCTCTTGTGTATAGGGCTGTGGCATTTAGGCAAGCTGCTGTATGGCATGAGTTTGCGATATATCAGATATAATTTTAAGCTGGTGACGGGGGCGCAGACATGAAAAAAATCATAATAGGATTGATCGCAGTATTTGCAGTCGGGGTAATCGGGGCTGTCATCTCTGCAGCTGCCTCGGATTTTACAAAAGAAGAGGTGAACGCTGCCGAAACATATGATGCTGCAGATGTTAAAAAAATTGTGGTAACAACGAGCTCGATGCATGCAGAGGTCAAAAGCGGGCAAACGGATGATATTCAGGTAGCTGCTGAAGGACAAGTCAGTGATAAAAGCAAAAAGCTGTTCGATGTGAGCCAAGATGGCAAATCATTAAAAATCAATCAAATAGCACGCGAGAATATCATCTCTTTTATACCGTGGGGCAGCGAAAAGGATATGAAAATCACCATCACGATTCCGGAAAAGAAGTATGATGAGATAACCGTAACGACAACCTCTGGCGATATTCTGATAGGAAATGCGCAAACGGATCAAGCAGCTGCTGACTCTACATCAGGAAATATTGAGCTGAAGCATACACGCATCGAAAACGAGCTGACGCTAAAAACAACGAGCGGAGAAATTCAAACTGACCAAAATTCATTCGGCCAAGGTGAGGTAAAGACAACAAGCGGATCAATAAAAAGCAGCCGCACAACAGCTGAAAAGGTGAACTATAAGACAACTTCCGGGGATATTGATCTTCTTCAGGATCATCAGAACGAAGAGATCGACATCGTCACTACGAGCGGAAGTGTGTCAGTAGAGTATCAGAAAGAACCTGCATCTTTGGCAGTGGATTTTCATGCAGACTCAGGTGATGCCGCGGCCAATCTCGATCACATCTTGTATAAAGAAAAATCAGAGCATCGTATTGTAGGTTATGTAGGTGATAGCGGGACCTCTAACCGTTTAAAAGTTCGTACAACATCTGGAGACATTGAACTAAACTAATTGCCACAAGCCGGCCCATTCCAGCCGGCTTTTTTGTATAGGAAAAAATGACCGCTTTTCACCATGAAATTATGATATATTTATGAAAAACAGCAAAGGGGATGGGAGAAAATGAATGCGGTTACAATTGTGACAGCGTCAATGTGTATTTTGGCTATCGCCTATCGTTTATACGGAACATTTATGATGGTGAAGGTTCTCAAAGTGAATGATGACAAGCCAACGCCTGCTCACGCGCTTGAGGATGGAAAAGATTATGTGCCTACAAATAAATGGGTTTCGTTCGGCCATCATTTTGCGGCAATCGCAGCGGCTGGGCCGTTGGTCGGACCGATTCTGGCGGCGCAGTTCGGCTATTTGCCGGGGTTGTTATGGCTGTTAATCGGGGCGGTAATAGGGGGAGCCGTCCATGATATTGTTGTGCTGTTTGCCTCGATGCGCAAAAATGGAAAATCGCTGTCAGAAGTAGCGAAGGACGAGCTCGGCCCTGTTGCCGGATTTTGTACGGGACTGTCCATGCTGTTTATTATCACGATTACGATGGCGGGTCTGTCGATGGTTGTGCTGCATGCGCTTGAACGCAATCCATGGGGAACATTTGCGGTAGGGATTACGATTCCGATTGCGATGGGCGTGGGCTTATTTTATAAGAAAACGGGAAATTTAAAGCTTTCGTCAACGATCGGCTTTCTCTTTTTAATGGTAGGAGTCTTTATTGGCCCATGGGTGCAGACTACCGCGCTCGGTGACTTTTTAACGCTAGATACGAAAACGCTTGCAATAGCGCTCCCTGTTTATGCGTTCTTTGCAGCGGCGCTTCCCGTTTGGCTGCTGCTTGCACCGCGTGATTATTTAAGCAGCTTTATGAAAATCGGTGTTTTTATCGCTTTGATTGCAGGGATGTTTGTGGTCAATCCGTCCATCCCGTTTCCTGCGTTTACAGAATTCGTAAAAGGCGGAGGACCGGTGCTGGCAGGGCCTGTTTGGCCGTTCATTTCAATAACCATCGCCTGCGGTGCGATCTCGGGATTCCATGCCTTTGTCGGTTCAGGTACGACGCCGAAAATGCTGAATAAATGGAGTGATATGAAGCCGGTTGCGTTTGGTGCAATGCTTGTCGAGTGCCTTGTCGGCATCATGGCGCTGATTGCAGCGACCGCCTTGCAGCCTGCTGATTACTTTGCAATTAACAGTACGCCTGAGGTTTTCCGTACGCTCGGTATGGATGTCGTCCATTTGCCTGAATTGAGCAGGGAAATCGGTTTGGACTTAGAAGGAAGAACAGGGGGAGCCGTCACGCTTGCGGTGGGAATGACTTATATTTTTACGGAAATGCCATTTTTCAGCCATTTGGCCTCATACTTTTTCCAATTTGTCATTATGTTTGAAGCCGTATTTATTTTAACAGCGATTGATGCGGGGACACGTGTTGCCCGGTATTTGATCCAGGATTTCTTTGGAGAGGTGTATAAACCGCTGAAGAAAACAGACTGGATTCCGGGATCTGTATTTGCCAGCGCACTTGCCTGCTTCATGTGGGGCTATTTGCTGTATTCAGGGGATATCGGTTCTATTTG
Organism: Bacillus sp. LR_5; assembly: GCF_042709275.1. NCBI lineage: Bacteria > Bacillati > Bacillota > Bacilli > Caryophanales > Bacillaceae > Bacillus > Bacillus sp. LR_5. The sequence goes on from NZ_JAVAXX010000063.1 coordinate 17,454, forward strand.
GGCGCTGTTTGGCGTGTCCAATCAGCTGATGGCTTCAGTTGGGCTGATTATCGGAGCGACTATAGTGCTGAAAATCGCTGATAAACGCCGTTACATTCTGACCTGCCTTATCCCGCTTGCCTATTTATATGTCACTGTCAATTATGCAGGCTATTGGATGGTGCGCAATGTGTATCTCAATCCTGAAGCAGCAGGCTACAGTGTATTGAATGGCGTATTATCGATCATCATGCTGCTGTTAGGCTTCATCATTATCGTGGCGGCTGTGAAAAAATGGGCGCAGATGTGGAGAGATCCGAGCTTAAGGATGGAAGCTTCTATCCCGGGATAGAAGGGCTAATGAAAATGTTGAGGAGGATTGGGAATGAATCTATCAATGAAATATCTTATTCTATACGTATCAGACAGCAAGCGGGCCATTCATTTTTATCGGGATATTTTAGGACTGCCGATTCGTGCTGAACACGGAACGTATGTCGAATTTGAAACAGGATCTACGATATTGGCGCTTAATACGCGAGAAAGCGCCAGAGAAATCACGCAGCTAGACATTCCAGATACATCTGCTTCAAACACATTTGAAATCGGATTTGTCACTGAAAACGTAGAAGAGGTTATTAAAAGGGTAAGAGAACAAGGTGTCACGATTATTGGGGAGCCGAAAGTGAAGCCATGGGGGCAGACGGTCGCCTATATCGCTGACCCGGATGGACATTATATTGAAATTTGCAGTCCGATGGAATAACGAACAAGCCCAAAACAATTTCTGTTTTGGGCTTTCTTATGATGTTTTGTGTCCAGCTGCTTCCAGCAGCAAATCAGCCAGATGAACGGCTTTGACTTTACCGCTTAGTCCCTCGCGCTCAATGCCGAGCTTCATCTGCAGCAGGCAGCCGGGATTTGATGTCACAATGACGATCGCTTCGGTTGCTTTGACGGCAGCCATTTTACTGTCCAGTATTTTCATAGACATTTCAGCTTCCACGATGTTATAAATTCCCGCTGATCCGCAGCAGCTGTCTGCTTTCTCCATTTCTCTGAATTCGGCCCCCTTGATGCTTTGAAGAAGCTGGCGGGGTTCGAGCGACGTATGCATCACATTTCTTAGATGGCATGAATCTTGATAGGTAATGACCTGGGGCGTCTCGAGCGCTAAGTCCATTTGATGAAAATCGAGTTCAACCAAAACGGATGAAAAATCTTTCAGCTTCTGAACAAATGCAGTGGCCCGCTCCGACCACTCGGGGTCATCCTTCAGCAAATGATCATATTCAGTGAGAAAGGCTCCGCATCCTCCTGCGTTTGTAATGACAGCATCCACGTCTAACGCTTCAAAAGCAGCAATATTTTGTTTAGCGAGCTCTTTCCCCGCGTTTTTTTCACCGCTGTGACCATGCAGTGCCCCACAGCAAGCCTGTTCAGGCGGGATGACAATGTCGCAGCCTGCCAACTGCAGCAGCTTCAGTGTGGCATTGTTGGTCGGTAAAAACATTGTATCCATTAAGCAGCCGGAAAAAAAGGCGACCCGTTTTTTCATGGGGCCGATTGACGGCAGTAAACGCGGCCGATGCTTCATGTCTTTACTTTTAGGGACATCAGGTAGAACAGCTTCCATCGTCCGCAAATGCTCAGGCAGGACGCGAAGCATACCGGTTTTACGCACAGCGGTTTGCAGTCCTGACCGCTGATACAAACCGATAAGGCTTACTGCTGAGCGCATGCGGTTTTGATGCGGAAACAGCTCGTGAAAAGCCGCCTTTCGCATGACACGTGCGCCGAGCGAATGTTTTTTATTTTGGTGGATAATATCTCTGGCTTCCTCAAGCAGCTGTCCGTATTTCACGCCTGACGGGCATACAGGTTCACAGGCGCGGCAGCCGAGGCAAAGTGATAGCGAACGTTCGACATCTTCATCCGGTTCAATCATACCGTCAGCTACGGCTTTCATTAAGGCGATGCGCCCGCGCGGAGAGTGAGTTTCCTGAAAACCCGATTCGATATAGGTCGGGCAGGAAGGAAGACAGAAGCCGCAGCGCATACAATTCAAAAGCTCGCCTTCATCCATACGCTCTTTGAATTCATCTTGGATCTGTTTCATTTCTTTATTTGTTGTCATCTTTCCGTCACCACACGTTTTCTGGCGTCTTTCGCAAACACTTTGCCCGGATTTAATATGTTACAGGGATCAAATGCCGCTTTCATCGCTTTCATCGCGGCAATGCCTTCTTTTTTCAACTTCATCTCCAAGTAGGGCGCTTTCATGGCCCCGACCCCGTGCTCTCCGGTAATCGTGCCGCCAAGTTCAATCGCTTTCTCAAAAATCTCGGCAAAAGCCTGTTCGACACGCTCCATCTCATCCTCATTTCTTATGTCTGTCGTGCATGTCGGGTGAAGGTTCCCATCTCCCGCATGGCCGAAGGTGCAGATGGAAATATCGTATTTGGCGGCAATATCATTAATGGCTTTTACCATATTGGCGATTTCTGAGCGAGGAACGGTCGCGTCCTCTAAAATGGTCGTCGGCTTGAGGCGGGCTAGGGCAGAAAGCGCAGAACGCCGGGCTTCAGTCAGGGCAAATGCTTCCTCCTCCGTTTGGGCGGTCTGAACGGAAACAGCATCGCCTTTTTTGCAGATCGCCTCAATCTTTTCCATATCCCGTGCAACGGTTTCAAGCGTCCCGTCTTGCTCAATTAACAGAACGGCCTTTGCGTTTGTCGGAAGTCCGATTTTGGCATAATCCTCAATGACCAAAAGTGTAGGCTGGTCGAGAAATTCCAGCGTGGCGGGTATGATTTTTGCGGCAATGATGTCTGATACGGTTTGAGCAGCGGCATCGATATTTTCATAAAGAGCAAGCAGCGTCTTCTTTGTTTCCGGCTTTGGAACGAGTTTGACGATGGCTTCTGTCACGATGCCGAGTGTTCCTTCTGAGCCGACAAAAAGGCGTGTGAGATCGTATCCGGCCACATCCTTTGCGAGTTTTCCGCCGGTGCGGATGATGTCTCCATTTGCGAGCACAATCTCCAGTCCAATGACATAGTCGCGGGTGACGCCGTATTTTAATCCGCGGAGCCCACCGGAATTTTCATTGATGTTTCCGCCTATGGTTGATATTTTCATAGAACTCGGATCAGGCGGATAAAACAAACCTTTGCTTTCAACTGCGCGGATCATATCCAGCGTAATGACGCCCGGCTGGACTGTGGCGGTCAAATTTTCTTCATCAATCTCAAGAATCCGGTTCATATGCTTAAAGAGAAGAACTAGTCCGCCTTCGGTCGGGCACGTGCCGCCGCACAGGTTTGTCCCTGATCCTCTTGGAACGATCGGTACTTGATGTTCGCTGCAAACCGCTAAAATTCGTGATACTTCATCTGTATTCCTCGGTGCAATCACGGCATCAGGCATAGACTGAAACTGCGGTGTCGCATCATATGAATAGACGAGACGGCCGGCATTGGAGTCATCAAAGTTTTCCGGTCCGACGATTCGGATCAGCTGTTCTTTTACATCTTTGGTGATCATTTCACCCATCCCCCTGTCAAAAAACGCTTTCAATCTATTGTAAAAGAAAAAAAGCAAAGCCTTCCATGGAGAAACATACAAAAAATAAAACTGAAACTCTCTTTATTTTGTATCTTGATCTAAAAAATAGAGTGCAACATACATCGTGACAATATCCTCTGTGCAGTCAAAACGCAAACCCGTCAGCTGTTCAGCCTTAGACAGGCGATAACGCAATGTATTGATGTGAATATGCATGTCTTTAGCGGTTTGTTTCAAAGACAAATCGTGATGAAAGAAAGTCCGTATGGTATACATAAGCTCCTGATGCTGAAGCGCCTCCCGGAATACTCTTTGCGGAAATTCATTTCGGGTACCCGGGCTGATCTCAGTCAGGCACATATCAAGCTTCAGATCCTCTTCGAAGATGGGGGTTTTTCGCTTAAGGCTGACAGCCAGCGCTTTTTCCGCTTGCTCGTATGAGTCCGTCAGGCTGGAGCTTGCCACAGGCCTTCCGGCACCAGCTGCCGCAAATCGGCTATTTGCGGTATGAGCAAACGAACAAATATGAAGGAGCTCCCGCAAAAGCCGATCCCTTTGTTCATGCTTTGGCACTTCGTGATTAATCAGAATCCGTTCATTTCCCCACCTGATGAACAAATCCGAAGGGTACGCAGATTTCCAGATATGTGTCATTTGCTTAATATCATGAGGTGACCACTCATATCCTTGAATGAGAATCATTTGGCGCCGGGAGGAAAGGTCAACACCGAGAAGCTGGGCTTTCTCAAGAAAACCGGGAGACCACTCTTTTAATTGCAGCCAATCGATCATAAAGGACTCCAGCATTCTCTCACGCCATTGGGACTGCTCTAAATGCCACGATTCCTTAATGAACAGCTCTGTCATTTTCCGAAGCAGCTCCCCGTAAGGCTGAATCTCAGCAGGCTCACCTGTGAGCCCGAAGACGGCGATCACATCACGGTCAGAAAATACAGGGAGATTCAGGCCTGCCTTCACTCCTTTTAGTCTCTTTTCATCTTCTTTTGTAATAATGACGTTGCGTTTCTCTTTTGCGCAGATGAGCGCTCCTTCATGAAATTGTCCGACCCGCTCATCATTTGTGCTTGCCATAATAAGGCCGTCTGTGTTCACAATAATGACTTCACGTTCGTACATTTTTTTGACTTCAGCAATGATTTTTTTCGCTAATAACGGCTGTAAAAACATGGCGTTCCTCCTCATCATGTTTCTATTATATAAGAAAAAAACCGGGCGCTGTCACCCGGTTTCATGAGTCTTATTGGGCGGGTTTTAATCCGCCTTCAAGCGTTTTTAGCATTTCGTTTTTCTCACTTTCGGATGCGTGCTGCCAGATAACCTCGAATAAAACGCCGAGCCCTGGAAGCATTTTTTCTTCACCGCTTTGAATCGCATCCACGATTGTATGCTCAAGCTGTTCCTGATTATTGCCGGTTACATTGGCTATGACGGCATGACGTAAATTAAGATCCATGTAAAACGCTCCTTTTCCTAAAATGTAATATGTATATTCTAACCCTGCACCTGGTTTATTATGTGCCGTTCTTGCGATATAATAACATCATGTTAAAAAAAGGAGAGCCACACAGACAGTGAAACAAATAGAATCGGCAAAAAACCAAAAAGTGAAGGATTGGAAAAAGCTTCACACGAAAAAAGAACGAACAAAAACGAATACATTTCTGATAGAGGGAGAACATCTTGTTGAAGAGGCGTTGAAGAGCCCGGGCATGGTGAAAGAAATCCTTGTAAAGGATGAAACGAAAATTCCGTCAGATCTTGATGTGAGCATCCAGTGCTACGTGCTGAGTGAGGATGCTTTTTCAGCTGTTACTGAAACCGAAACGCCGCAGCAGATCGCCGCTGTGTGCCATATGCCTGAAGAAAAACTGGCGTCGCCTCAGCGGGTGCTGCTGATTGACGCTGTTCAAGACCCGGGAAACCTCGGCACGATGATTCGGACGGCTGATGCGGCCGGTTTAGATGCGGTTGTGCTCGGTGACGGCACGGTGGACGCTTATAACGGAAAAACACTGCGATCGGCGCAAGGATCTCACTTTCATATTCCTGTGGTGAGAAGAAACCTGCATACTTATGTGGATGAATTGAAGGCAGAGGGCGTAAAAGTGTACGGCACGGCGCTGCAAAACGGGGCGCCTTACCGGGACATGTCCCAGGCTGAATCCTTTGGGCTTATTGTAGGAAATGAAGGGGCAGGGGTGGATGCCGCCTTGCTGGAAAAAACGGACTTGAACCTGTATGTGCCGCTTTACGGACAGGCGGAATCACTGAACGTTGCCATTGCGGCTGCCATCCTCATGTATCACTTGCGAGGATAGTGTTGCGCCAAGCGGTGGATTTCTCTATAATAGAACATAATATTTCAAAAACCGTGACAGAGGACCTCAATTTCTGATCAACTGCTTTCCAGGGAGAAAATGCCGCTGACTGAGAGCATTTTTAACGCAGCCGGAAATTGGCTTCACCTCTTGAGTTGTCGCCGGGACCGCGTACACTGCGCGTAAAGGTGAACCGGAATCTGATTCCGTTATGTCAATGAAGCTGACGACAGCATTAGTCTGTCTGAAATAAGGGTGGTACCGCGGCCACAACTCGTCCCTTGTATAAGGGGCGGGTTTTTTTTATTTTCCAAAGACATATGACGGTTTGTTTACATAAAAGGAGGATGCAAAATGGAAGAAAAGCTAAAACAGCTGGAACAAGAAGCTTTAGAACAAGTAGAAGCGGCAAGCTCATTAAAGATTGTCAATGATATTCGGGTGCAATATCTCGGAAAAAAAGGGCCGATTACAGAAGTGCTGCGTGGAATGGGCAAACTTTCTGCTGAGGAACGTCCGAAAATGGGCGCACTCGCGAATGAAGTAAGAGAGCGTATCGCCAATGCAATTGCTGTCAAAAACGAGAAGCTTGAGGAAGAGGAAATGAAGCAGAAGCTTGCTGGACAGACAATCGACGTCACGCTGCCTGGGAACCCTGTCGCAGTCGGAGGCCGCCATCCGCTCACTGTTGTCATTGAAGAAATTGAGGATTTATTTATCGGTATGGGCTACACAGTCGAGGAAGGACCTGAGGTTGAAACGGATTACTACAACTTCGAATCACTCAACCTGCCGAAAGAACACCCTGCGCGCGATATGCAGGACAGCTTTTACATCACAGAGGAAACTTTGATGAGAACGCAAACTTCTCCTGTGCAAACACGGACGATGGAAAAGCATGAAGGCAAAGGGCCGGTGAAAATCATTTGTCCGGGTAAAGTATACCGCCGCGATAACGATGATGCGACGCACTCTCACCAATTTATGCAAATTGAAGGGCTTGTCGTTGATAAAAACATCAGCATGAGTGATTTAAAAGGAACGCTTGAACTCGTTGCGAAAAAAATGTTCGGGCAAGACCGTGAAATCAGACTCCGCCCAAGCTTCTTCCCGTTTACTGAGCCTTCAGTAGAAGTAGACGTAACATGCTTTAAGTGCGGAGGAAACGGCTGCTCAGTATGTAAAGGAACAGGCTGGATCGAAATCCTCGGTGCTGGCATGGTTCACCCGAACGTGCTGAGAATGGCAGGCTTTGATCCGAAGGAATATCAGGGCTTCGCATTCGGAATGGGTGTTGAGCGCATCGCGATGCTGAAATACGGCATTGATGATATCCGCCACTTCTATACAAATGATGTCAGATTTATTTCGCAGTTTAAACAGGCGTAAGAGGAGGATGCTAGGATGTTTGTTTCTTATAAATGGTTAGAGGATTATGTTGATATAAAAGGCATGGACCCGGCTGTTCTTGCTGAGAAAATTACAAGAGCCGGTATCGAAGTTGAAGGAATTGAATACAAAGGGGAAGGCATCAAAGGCGTTGTCATCGGCCACGTGCTGGAGCGCGAGCAGCATCCGAATGCTGATAAGCTGAATAAGTGCCTTGTGGATATCGGAGCGGATGCACCTGTACAAATCATTTGCGGCGCGCCGAATGTGGAAAAAGGGCAAAAAGTCGCAGTTGCAACAGTCGGAGCAGTGCTTCCGGGCAATTTCAAAATCAAAAAAGCAAAGCTTCGCGGTGAAGAATCTAACGGCATGATCTGTTCTTTACAGGAGCTTGGCATTGAAAGCAAGCTTGTGGCGAAAGAGTATGCGGAAGGCATTTTCGTATTCCCGAATGACGCTGAAACAGGAAGGGATGCCTTAGCGGCTTTACAGCTTGACGATGCGATTCTTGAGCTTGGTTTAACGCCAAACCGCGCGGATGCCATGAACATGCTTGGTGTTGCTTACGAGGTTGCAGCGATTTTAGATACAGAGGTAAAACTTCCGCAAACGGATTATCCGGCTGCTTCAGAACAAGCGTCTGATTACATCGCTGTCAAAGTCGAAGATCAAGAAGCGAACCCGCTGTACACTGCAAAAATCATTAAAAACGTCACGATTGCTCCGTCACCGCTTTGGATGCAGACGAAGCTGATGAATGCAGGGATTCGCCCGCACAACAATGTCGTCGACATCACAAACTTTGTCCTGCTGGAATACGGACAGCCGCTTCACGCGTTTGATTATGATAGATTCGGCTCCAAGGAAGTTGTAGTAAGAAAAGCAGCTGAAAATGAAACGATCGTAACCCTTGATGATCAAGAACGAAAGCTTTCTGCCGATCACCTTGTCATTACGAACGGAACGAAAGCGCAAGCCGTTGCCGGTGTCATGGGGGGAGCAGAGTCAGAAGTTCAGGAAGATACGAAAACGATTTTGCTTGAGGCCGCGTATTTCAATGGACAGACAGTTCGCAAGGCTTCCAAAGACCTTGGTTTGAGAAGTGAATCAAGCGTAAGATTTGAAAAAGGCATTGATCCGGCCCGCGTACGTCTTGCAGCAGAACGGGCTGCACAGCTGATCCATCTGTATGCCGGCGGTGAAGTGCTCACTGGAACGGTTGAGGAAGATCACCTGACAATCGAAGCAAATAACATTCATGTATCTGCTGACAAAGTGAGCAGCGTTCTCGGCATGACAATCAGCAAAGAAGAACTCATCAGCATTTACAAGCGTCTCGGTTTTACTGTCGGTGAAGCGAATGACCTTCTCGTTGTGACCGTACCATCACGCCGCGGTGACATTACAATCGAAGAGGATTTAATTGAAGAAGCGGCAAGACTGTACGGCTACGATAACATTCCGTCCACGCTTCCTGAGACAGCAGGAACAACAGGCGGATTAACGCCATATCAGGCAAAACGCCGTAAGGTCAGACGTTTTCTTGAAGGCGCAGGCCTGTCACAAGCTATCACTTACTCACTGACAAACGAGAAGAAAGCGGCAGCGTTTGCGATTGAAAAATCACTGAACACTGTGCTTGCGCTTCCAATGAGTGAAGAAAGAAGCATTCTCAGACACAGTCTTGTTCCTAATCTGCTTGAGTCCGTTTCTTACAATCTGGCGAGACAGGCGGACTCAGTCGCACTGTACGAAGTCGGCTCCGTTTTCCTGACGAAGGAAGAGGACACAAAACCTGTTGAAACAGAACGCGTGGCAGGAGCTGTTACCGGATTATGGCGCAAGCAGCTGTGGCAGGGCGAGAAAAAACCGGTTGATTTCTTTGTCGCCAAAGGAATTGTGGAGGGGCTGTTAGACAAACTGAACGTCCTCGACAGCATTGAATTTGTTCAATCTGAACGCAAACAGCTGCACCCGGGCAGAACAGCGAACATTCTATTGAATGGTTCTCTTATCGGCTTCATCGGCCAAGTCCATCCTTCATTGGAAAAAGAACTGGATATAAAAGAGACATACGTGTTTGAGCTTGATCTTCATGCACTGCTCGCAGCGGATACAGCGCCGCTTGTTTACACGGCGATTCCAAAATATCCGTCTGTGACACGTGATATCGCGCTTGTAACAGATAAATCCGTCACAAGCGGCCAGCTCGAGAGCGTCATTAAAGAGGCTGGCGGCCAGCTTCTGAAAGAAGTATCCGTCTTTGACGTATACGAAGGCGAGCATATGGAGGAAGGCAAAAAGTCAGTCGCTTTCTCACTTCAATATGTCAACCCTGAACAAACACTGACTGAAGAAGAAGTGACAAAGGCGCACAGCAAAGTGCTGAAAGCGTTAGAAGACACATATCAGGCTGTTTTGAGAGGCTAATAAAAAAAGCTTGCAGATTT
>NZ_JAVAXX010000630.1:0-1006 GCF_042709275.1 Bacillus sp. LR_5
TTTAAGCAACAACCAAGTTCATAGCAAGAGGAGGTGAAAGTATGACCCCAATTATGATGGTTCTCATCTCCATTTTGCTGATTCTACTCGGTTTAGTTGTTGGCTACTTTGTTCGTAAAACCATTGCCGAAGCGAAAATTGCGGGCGCACGCGGTGCAGCCGAGCAAATTCTTGAAGATGCAAAGCGTGATGCTGAAGCACTGAAAAAAGAAGCTCTGCTTGAAGCAAAGGATGAAATCCACAAACTTCGAATAGATGCTGAACAGGAAGTTCGTGAAAGACGAAATGAGCTTCAAAAACAAGAAAACCGTTTACTCCAAAAGGAGGAAAACCTTGATCGCAAACATGAGGGAATTGATAAACGGGAAGCGATGTTGGAGAAGAAAGATCATTCTCTGAATGAACGACAACAACATATTGAAGAGATGGAAAGCAAAGTGGATGAGATGATTCGTATGCAGCAGTCAGAGTTGGAACGAATTTCGAGTCTGACTCGTGATGAAGCAAAACAAATCATTCTTGAGCGGGTTGAAAACGAGCTTTCACATGACATCGCCATCATGACAAAAGAAACTGAAAACCGCGCGAAAGAAGAGGCGGATAAGAAAGCGAAAAACATTCTTTCACTCGCCTTACAGCGCTGCGCAGCGGACCACGTTGCCGAAACAACGGTATCAGTTGTCAATCTTCCAAATGATGAGATGAAAGGACGTATCATCGGACGGGAAGGGCGTAACATTCGTACGCTTGAAACGCTGACAGGTATCGACCTGATTATTGATGATACGCCTGAAGCTGTCATTCTTTCCGGATTTGATCCGATCAGACGTGAGACAGCAAGGATTGCTCTTGATAAACTCGTTCAGGATGGCCGTATTCATCCGGCACGGATTGAAGAAATGGTTGAAAAATCTCGCCGCGAGGTCGATGACTATATTCGTGAGATGGGTGAGCAAACGACATTTGAGGTTGGCGTTCACGGCCTCCACCCAGATCTCATCAAGAT
>NZ_JAVAXX010000631.1:0-1002 GCF_042709275.1 Bacillus sp. LR_5
TCGTCGCAATGGTTTGTGAATTTATTAAAAAATTCTTACATTTTCATCTTGATTAATCTTTATTTTATTGGCATAATAGAGAAAAAGAAAAAGAGAAGCAGGTGACGTAATGAATCGAGTGGAACCGCCCTATGATGTGAAAGAAGCTCTGGTCTTCACCCAGAAAATGGCTCAGCTTAGCAAGGCTCTTTGGAAATCAATCGAGAAGGATTGGCAGCAATGGCTCAAACCGTATGACCTGAATATTAATGAGCATCATATTTTATGGATTGCGTATCAATTGAATGGAGCTTCCATTTCTGAAATCGCGAAGTTCGGGGTCATGCACGTATCAACCGCATTCAACTTTTCAAAAAAGCTGGAAGAACGGGGATATTTAAGGTTCTCCAAACGGCTGAATGATAAACGGAACACATATGTCCAATTGACTGAGGAAGGTACCGAGGTATTCTGGAGCTTGCTTGAGGAATTTGATCCGACACGCAACGCTGTTTTTAAAGGGTCACAGCCTTTGTATCATTTATTCGGAAAATTTCCTGAAGTGGCAGAAATGATGTGTATGATACGCCATATCTACGGCGATGATTTTATGGAAATTTTCGAAACGTCACTCACCAATATTGACAATGACTTTGAAAGCGTAAACGGAAAACTGAAGAAAAAAGCAAAGGACAGTGCGGCGGATGAACCGGCTGAAGAGCTTGAACCTGTAAACAGTTAATCAAAATGCTTCATGATGTCGATAAAGACTTCCATCAGCTCTTGATAAAGCCCCTGCTCATACAGGGCAAAAATCGTTTCATGAACATCTAATTTTTCATTCAGCTGTCCGGCAAAAAGCGCAAGGAGCTTATCAAAGGTTACAAATCCTTGCGCTTTTTGTGTTGCCAGCTCTTCCGACAATTCATCGCATATCCTCATAACCGCTTCCCCTTCTTCCTTGCTCAGCCCTTTGTCAATGAGAAGCGCATAGAAGGGGTACCTGTCCATATCTACTGTTTT
>NZ_JAVAXX010000632.1:0-1000 GCF_042709275.1 Bacillus sp. LR_5
TCCGGTTGGTCCGGTTGCTCCAGTTTCTCCGGTTGGTCCTGTTGGACCTGTTTCTCCGGTTGGTCCTGTTACACCTGTTACTCCTGTTGCTCCTGTTGATCCTGTTGGACCGGTTGGTCCTGTATCTCCAGTTGCACCAGTTTCTCCTGTTGCTCCTGTTGCTCCGGTTGGACCGGTTACTCCGGTTGATCCAGTTTCTCCTGTTGCTCCTGTTGCTCCCGTTGATCCAGTTGATCCTGTTACTCCTGTTTCTCCGGTTGATCCTGTTGATCCTGTTACTCCAGTGGCTCCGGTTGATCCGGTTGCTCCAGTTTCTCCTGTTGCTCCCGTTGATCCGGTTGGTCCAGTTGATCCTGTTACTCCTGTTTCTCCGGTTGATCCTGTTGATCCTGTTACTCCAGTGGCTCCCGTTGATCCGGTTGCTCCGGTCGCGCCAGTTTCTCCGGTTGACCCAGTCACTCCTGTTAATCCTGTTACTCCAGTGGCTCCGGTTACTCCAGTTGCACCAGTTGGTCCTGTTAATCCAGTGGCTCCGGTTGCTCCGGTCGCACCAGTTTCTCCGGTTGGTCCTGTTGATCCTGTTACTCCAGTGGCTCCGGTTACTCCAGTTGATCCGGTTGGTCCGGTTGGTCCGGTTGCTCCAGTTTCTCCGGTTGGTCCTGTTGGACCTGTTTCTCCGGTTGATCCTGTTGATCCTGTTACTCCTGTTGCGCCTGTTGATCCTGTTACACCTGTTACTCCTGTTGCGCCTGTTGATCCAGTAACTCCTGTTGGACCGGTTGGTCCTGTATCTCCAGTTGCACCTGTTACTCCTGTTGCTCCTGTTTCTCCTGTTTCTCCAGTAGCTCCTGTTGGACCGGTTACTCCGGTTGATCCAGTTTCTCCCGTCGCACCAGTTGATCCTGTTGCGCCTGTTGATCCAGTAACTCCTGTTGGACCGGTTGGTCCTGTATCTCCAGTTGCACCAGTTACTCCTGTTTCTCCTGTTGCTCCAGTTACT
>NZ_JAVAXX010000633.1:0-981 GCF_042709275.1 Bacillus sp. LR_5
CTAGTGCCAAGCGGAGCTTCTACAGGTGAATACGAAGCAGTTGAGCTTCGTGACGGCGACAAAGACCGTTACCTTGGAAAAGGCGTGTTAACAGCTGTTAACAACGTAAACGAAATCATTTCTCCAGAGCTTCTAGGCTTTGATGTAACTGAACAAAACGCTATCGACCAGCTTTTAATCGAGCTTGACGGTACTGAAAACAAAGGCAAACTTGGTGCGAACGCAATCCTTGGCGTATCTATGGCTTGTGCGCGCGCTGCTGCTGATTTCTTACAGATTCCTCTTTATCAATACCTTGGAGGATTCAACTCAAAAACGCTTCCTGTACCGATGATGAACATCGTAAACGGCGGAGAGCATGCTGATAACAACGTGGATATTCAAGAATTCATGATCATGCCTGTAGGTGCCCCTAACTTCCGTGAAGCACTTCGCATGGGCGCTCAAATCTTCCACAGCCTGAAATCAGTTCTTTCTGCTAAAGGAATGAACACAGCTGTAGGTGATGAAGGCGGATTCGCTCCAAACCTTGGTTCTAACGAAGAAGCGCTTCAAACAATCGTTGAAGCAATCGAAAAAGCCGGCTTCAAACCTGGCGAAGAAGTGAAACTTGCTATGGATGCTGCATCTTCTGAGTTCTACAACAAAGAAGACGGCAAATACCATCTGTCTGGCGAAGGCGTTGTGAAAACATCTGCTGAAATGGTTGATTGGTACGAAGAAATGGTTTCTAAATACCCAATCATCTCTATCGAAGACGGACTTGACGAAAACGACTGGGAAGGCCACAAGCTTCTTACTGAGCGTCTTGGCAAAAAAGTTCAGCTTGTTGGTGATGACCTCTTCGTTACAAACACGAAAAAACTTGCTGAAGGTATCAAAAACGGCGTAGGCAACTCTATCCTGATCAAAGTAAACCAAATCGGTACATTGACTGAAACTTTCGATGCGATCGAAATGGCGAAACGCGCAGGCTACACT
>NZ_JAVAXX010000634.1:0-981 GCF_042709275.1 Bacillus sp. LR_5
TTAGTGCCAAGCGGAGCTTCTACAGGTGAATACGAAGCGGTTGAGCTTCGTGACGGCGACAAAGACCGTTACCTTGGAAAAGGCGTGTTAACAGCTGTTAACAACGTAAACGAAATCATTGCTCCAGAGCTTCTTGGCTTTGATGTAACTGAACAAAACGCAATCGATCAGCTTTTAATCGAGCTTGACGGTACTGAAAACAAAGGCAAACTTGGTGCGAACGCAATCCTTGGCGTATCTATGGCTTGTGCGCGTGCTGCTGCTGATTTCTTACAGATTCCTCTTTACCAATACCTTGGAGGATTCAACTCAAAAACGCTTCCTGTACCGATGATGAACATCGTAAACGGCGGAGAGCATGCTGATAACAACGTGGATATTCAAGAATTCATGATCATGCCTGTAGGTGCTCCTAACTTCCGTGAAGCACTTCGCATGGGCGCTCAAATCTTCCACAGCCTGAAATCAGTATTAAGCGCAAAAGGCTTAAACACTGCTGTAGGTGACGAAGGCGGATTCGCTCCAAACCTTGGTTCTAACGAAGAAGCGCTTCAAACAATCGTTGAAGCAATCGAAAAAGCCGGTTTCAAACCTGGCGAAGAAGTTAAACTTGCTATGGATGCTGCATCTTCTGAGTTCTACAACAAAGAAGACGGCAAATACCATCTGTCTGGCGAAGGCGTTGTGAAAACATCTGCTGAAATGGTTGACTGGTATGAAGAGCTTGTTTCTAAATACCCAATCATCTCTATCGAAGACGGACTTGACGAAAACGACTGGGAAGGCCACAAGCTTCTTACTGAGCGTCTTGGCAAAAAAGTTCAGCTTGTTGGTGACGACCTCTTCGTTACAAACACGAAAAAACTTTCTGAAGGTATTAAAAACGGCGTAGGCAACTCTATCCTGATCAAAGTAAACCAAATCGGTACATTGACTGAAACCTTCGATGCGATCGAAATGGCGAAACGCGCAGGCTACACA
>NZ_JAVAXX010000635.1:0-970 GCF_042709275.1 Bacillus sp. LR_5
GCCAACAGTTGGTGAAGCGATTCAGGAGTACAGCCATGAATATAGAAGACCTCAAGGAATCTACTTGTCAATCGACAACATTGACGGTATTGAAAAAGCGTTTGAAAACCTTCACGCGACAGCAGGCGATATTGATCTTATCGTTGCTACTGACTCTGAAAGCATTCTCGGTATCGGTGACTGGGGTGTAGGCGGTATTAATATCGCAATCGGTAAATTAGCTGTTTACACTGCTGCAGCTGGTATTGACCCTAGCCGTGTTATCCCGGTTGTGCTTGATGTCGGTACGAACAACGAAAAACTTCTAAACGATCCTTTATATATTGGTAACAAGCATGAACGTGTTCAAGGTGAACGCTACGAAGCTTTCATTGACGCTTATGTAAAAGCTGCATTGAAATTCTTCCCTAAAGCGCTTCTTCACTGGGAAGACCTTGGCAACAAAAATGCACGCAATATCATGAAGAAATACAATCATGAAATCCTGACATTTAATGATGATATTCAAGGTACTGGCGCGATTACACTTGCTGGTGTGCTTGCCGCTATGAAGAAAACCGGCGCTTCTATTAAAGATCAGCGTGTTGTTATCTTCGGTGCTGGTTCTGCTGGTATCGGTATTGCTGACCAAATCCGTGACACAATGGTGCTAGCCGGATTATCTGAAGAAGAAGCTAACAAACGTTTCTACACACTTGATTACAGAGGCTTGCTGACTGAAGACATCGAAGGCATCCTTGATTTCCAAAAACCTTACCTTCGCAATGCGGATGAAGTGAAAGACTGGAAGCGCGATGAAAAAGGTCAAATTCCATTCGATGAAGTTGTTCGTCAAGCGAAACCAACGATCTTGATTGGTACTTCTGGGGTTTCAGGTGCATTCACAGAGGAAATTGTAAAAGAAATGGCATCTCACGTAGACCGTCCGGTTATCATGCCGATGTCTAACCCGACTCACCTTGCTGAAGCT
>NZ_JAVAXX010000636.1:0-970 GCF_042709275.1 Bacillus sp. LR_5
ACCAACAGTTGGTGAAGCGATTCAGGAATACAGCCATGAATATAGAAGACCTCAAGGTATCTACTTGTCAATCGACAATATTGACGGTATTGAAAAAGCTTTTGAAAACCTTCATGCGACAGCAGGGGATATTGATCTGATCGTTGCTACTGACTCTGAAAGTATTCTCGGTATCGGTGACTGGGGTGTAGGCGGTATTAACATCGCAATCGGTAAATTGGCGGTTTACACTGCTGCAGCAGGCATTGACCCTAGCCGTGTTATCCCGGTAGTGCTTGATGTCGGTACAAACAACGAAAAACTTCTGAATGATCCTTTATATATTGGTAACAAGCATGAACGTGTTCAAGGCGAACGCTATGAAGCTTTCATTGACGCTTATGTAAAAGCAGCATTGAAATTCTTCCCTAAAGCGCTTCTTCACTGGGAAGACCTTGGTAACAAAAATGCACGCAATATCATGAAAAAATACAACCATGAAGTTCTTACATTTAATGATGATATCCAAGGTACAGGCGCGATCACACTCGCTGGTGTGCTTGCTGCTATGAAGAAAACTGGCGCTTCTATTAAAGATCAGCGTGTTGTTGTCTTTGGTGCTGGTTCTGCTGGTATCGGTATTGCCGACCAAATCCGTGACACAATGGTGCTTGCTGGATTATCTGAAGAAGAAGCTAACAAACGCTTCTACACAATTGATTACAGAGGCTTGCTGACTGAAGAAATCGAAGGCATCCTTGATTTCCAAAAACCTTACCTTCGCAGTACAGATGAAGTACAAGACTGGAAACGCGATGAAAAAGGCCAAATTCCATTCGATGAAGTGGTTCGCCAAGCGAAACCAACTATCTTGATTGGTACTTCAGGGGTTTCAGGTGCGTTCACAGAGGAAATTGTGAAAGAGATGGCATCTCACGTAGACCGTCCGGTTATCATGCCGATGTCTAACCCGACTCACCTTGCTGAAGCA
>NZ_JAVAXX010000637.1:0-967 GCF_042709275.1 Bacillus sp. LR_5
TTTTGTTTGTAAAACGACAAAACTTGTGAAAGGTCTACAGAATGAGTCAAAGGGTTTGCTGTATTGGGATCGAAATGATAAAAGGAGGAAACGTTTATACTTTCACCAGGCTGAAGGAGGAACCGATGACGGAATTTGAAAAGCTGGTAAGCGAACAGATGAAAACGATGGATAAGCTTCTCGATCTCCAATCAGAGCTCGACCGCTGCAAACAAATTGAAGCAGAACTCCGGCATTTGGAAAGGGATGCAAGGCTGCGCGGTATTCAGGATGAAATTGCGGTAAAACGGAAACATCTTGCCGATATACAGGATATGTTTCAAAAGCAGACAGAGCAGGTGATTCGTTCTTATCGCAGCTCAGAAAAGCCGTCTTCCTTTGTGTAGAGCAGGAATGTGCCATTCCCCGGCCGGAATGGCTCTTTTATTTTCATTTTTCAATTTGTAACGTTATAATAGGTAAAAGACGTTGTCGGTAAGCAAATTTGGACATACTAACTGTAGGGCTTTATAGAAAGTAGGGGAGAAATATGGGCTATCCCAAGGAAGGAGAAACCATTCAAATTCACAGCTATAAGCACAACGGGCTGATTCATAGAATTTGGAATGAGACAACAATCTTAAAAAGTACAGAAATGTGTGTCATCGGAGCCAATGACCGGACGATGGTAACCGAATCAGACGGCCGGACATGGATAACCAGAGAGCCCGCAATCTGTTATTTTCACGCAAGACAATGGTTTAATGTCATCGGGATGCTGAGGGAAGACGGGGTTCATTATTATTGCAACATCAGTTCTCCGTTTGCCTATGATGGCGAAGCAATTAAATATATTGATTATGACTTAGATGTTAAGGTTTTTCCTGACATGACCTACAATATTCTCGATGAAGACGAATATGATGATCATCGGAAAGCCATGAATTATCCAAAAGAAATCGACAGTATTTTAAGAGACTACTTAAAT
>NZ_JAVAXX010000638.1:0-964 GCF_042709275.1 Bacillus sp. LR_5
AAGACCTGCACGTTTAAGAGTTGTACGGTATTCTGGATCTGCTTCAAGCAAAGCACGAGCGATACCGTGACGGATTGCTCCAGCTTGACCAGATAAGCCGCCTCCATGTACGTTTACTAAAACATCATAAGTGCCAGCTGTTTCAGTCAAAGTTAATGGTTGTTTGATATCTTCGATTAGAGCTGCAGATGGGATGTGTTCGCTGATTTCACGATTATTAACGACGATACGACCTTCTCCTGGAACTAAACGCACACGCGCTACAGAGCTTTTACGACGGCCAGTACCGTAATATTGAACCTGTGCCAAATTGGTAACCTCCTTTTTAATTAACCGCGAAGTTCGTAAACTTCAGGTTTTTGTGCTTCGTGTGGATGCTCAGAACCACGGTATACGTTCAATTTTTTGAACATTTGACGACCTAGAGAACCTTTTGGAAGCATGCCTTTGATAGCAAGCTCAAGCATTTTCTCAGGGTAGTTTGTACGCATTTCAAGAGCAGTTCTTGATTTTAATCCGCCTGGATGTTGAGTGTGACGGTAGTAGATTTTGTCAGTTAACTTTTTACCAGTTAACTCGATTTTTTCAGCGTTGATGATGATCACATGATCTCCAGTATCAACGTGTGGTGTGTAAGTTGGTTTGTGTTTTCCGCGAAGGATAGCTGCAACTTCTGAAGAAAGACGACCTAAAGTCTTGCCAGCAGCATCAACAACTAACCACTTGCGTTCAATAGTACTTGCGTTAGCCATAGGTGTTGTACGCATTGAATTTCCCTCCTAAATGATCTGTCATTTTCAATAAACTTCGATTACGTTCTATTTCACAACACAATAAGTTCCGGGGCTTATCGTGGGGTTGAAATACATACCATATGATATCTTATAACTTTATGCAGACTCTGTCAAGAAAATATTATACACCTGGTTTAGTTGTCATAGTAAACGTTCCATAAATATAGCCC
>NZ_JAVAXX010000639.1:0-953 GCF_042709275.1 Bacillus sp. LR_5
AGTCTTGCGTATCACCATAATATTACGATCGCTTTCTTCAATAGGCAGCTTAAAGGAATGGATATTCTCAAGTTCTCCTCCAAGCGTCGTGATTGCTTTTTTGCCGGCATTCAGTTCTTCTTCAGCTGATGCGGCTTTTAAAGCAACAAACAAACCGTTTTTCTTCACCAGAGGCAGACAAAGTTCGCTCAAAACAGATAGTCTTGCAACTGCTCGCGCCGTCACAATATCATAGCTTTCCCGTACGTCTTTCCGCTGTCCGAATGTTTCAGCTCGGTCATGGCAGAAGTTCGTATTCTCCAATTGCAAAGCTTCAGACAACTTTTCTAAAAACGTAATCCGTTTGTTTAGTGAATCCACGATTGTGACATGGAGGTGCGGAAAGCATATTTTAATCGGAAGACTCGGAAAACCCGCTCCCGCTCCGACATCACAAATCGTGTTCACTTGATTGAAGTCGACATAAAAAGCAGCTGTAATGGAATCATAAAAATGCTTAAGGTACACTTCTTTTTTCTCTGTAATTGAAGTCAGATTGATTTTTTCGTTCCATTCAACCAGCATGTCGTAATACAGCTCAAATTGCTCCAGCTGACGGGGAGAAAGGGAGATCCCTTTTTCCGCCAAACTAGAAGTGAATTCTTCAATATTCATGCCGTCATCCTTTCTACTCGGCTATCTTCGCAATGCGTCCCTGCTCTAAATACACCAATAGAATTGAAATGTCCGCCGGGTTTACACCGGAAATACGGGAAGCTTGGGCAACAGACAAAGGACGCACATTTTTCAGCTTTTGTCGCGCCTCAGTCGCGATCCCTTTGATTGCGTCATAATCAATTCGATCCGGAATTTTTTTGTTTTCCATCTTCTTCAGTTTTTCCACTTGTTGAAGGGATTTTTCAATATATCCTTCATATTTCACTTGGATTTCTACTTGTTCTGCCACGTCTTGC
>NZ_JAVAXX010000064.1:0-27057 GCF_042709275.1 Bacillus sp. LR_5
TAAACCTTCGGAAAATATAAAAAAGGCTGAATTTTTGATTGAAAAAGAAAGCAAACATGCTGATGTTCTTGTTCTTCCTGAATTATGGACAACTGGATATGACTTGGCCAACCTTGATAAGCTCGCTGATGAAGACGGGCATTCTGCTCAGAGCTGGCTGAAGAAAACAGCAAAAAAACATGGCGTTCATATTGTCGCCGGATCGGTCGCAGTCAGAAATGATTCTGATGTTTATAATACAATGTACATCGCGGATAAGAAAGGACAAATCATTAAAGAGTATCGAAAAGCCCATCTTTTTCAGCTGATGGATGAGCATGTGTATTTATCAGCCGGTTCCGAAGACGGATACTTTGAGCTTGATGGCGTCAAAAGCTCAGGACTGATCTGTTACGATATCCGTTTTCCGGAGTGGATCAGAAAACATACGATAAAAGGTGCCAACGTGCTGTTTATTTCTGCGGAATGGCCTCTTCCCCGCCTTGATCATTGGAAAAGCCTGCTTATTGCCCGAGCCATTGAAAATCAATGCTTTGTCGCTGCCTGCAATTGTACCGGTTCAAATCCAGATAATGAATTTGCCGGGCATAGCCTGATTATTGATCCATGGGGGCGTGTACTTGCTGAAGGCGGCCGGGAAGAAGGCATTGTCCGAGCTGAAATCGACCTTAAGGAAAGCGTTAAGGTACGAGAGAGCATTCCTGTTTTCGATGATATCAGAAAAGATTTATATTAAAAAATATATTGACAACTTGATAAAACACCTGTTACTATGTTCATCAACTGATAAATTAGAATTGTTTAACAAGTGAATATATTCTCTTATCGAGAGTTGGGCGAGGGATTTGGCCTTTTGACCCCAACAGCAACCGACCGTAATTCCATTGCGAAATGGGGCGCATCTTTTTCGCGCCGAGACGCTCGTCTCTAAGGCACGGTGCTAATTCCATCAGATCTGATCTGAGAGATAAGAGAGGCGGACATACATGTTAAGCCTCCTTCTCTCTGAGAAGGAGGCTTTTTTACGGCCATACCATACAGCTGCAAACATATCAAGAGATTACATAATTGGAGGTTATGACAATGGCAGTCACAAAAACACCTTTATACGAAACGTTAAATGAAAGCTCCGCTGTGGCGTTGGCGGTGAAGCTTGGCTTATTTCCAAGCAAAAGCACGCTGACATGCCAGGAGATCGGCGACGGCAACTTAAATTACGTTTTTCATATTTATGATCAAGAACATGATAGAGCTTTGATCATTAAACAGGCGGTTCCTTATGCAAAAGTCGTCGGAGAAAGCTGGCCGCTGACAATCGATCGCGCAAGAATCGAAAGCAGCGCTCTCATCCGACAGGGCGAGCATGTCCCTCATCTCGTTCCAAGAGTGTTTTATTCTGATACAGAAATGGCGGTTACCGTCATGGAGGATCTCTCTCACCTGAAAATCGTAAGAAAAGGACTCATTGAGGGTGAACATTATTCGCATCTGTCACAGCACATCGGTGAATTTTTAGGAAAGACCCTTTTCTATTCATCAGATTACGCGCTTGAACCCAAGGTAAAAAAACAGCTTGTTAAACAGTTTACAAATCCGGAGCTGTGCGACATTACGGAAAGACTTGTCTTTACAGACCCTTTCTTTGACCATGACACAAATGATTTTGAAGAAGAGCTTCGTCCTTTTGTCGAGAAGCTTTGGAATAATGACAACGTCAAAATCGAAGCCGCTAAGCTGAAAAAGTCGTTTTTAACATCGGCAGAAACGCTGATTCATGGTGATCTGCACACAGGAAGCATTTTTGCCAGCGAACATGAAACAAAGGTGATTGATCCTGAATTTGCTTTTTACGGACCGATCGGCTTTGATGTAGGCCAATTTATTGCCAACTTATTTTTGAACGCACTCGGCCGTGACGGGGGTGACAGAGAGCCGTTATATCACCATGTCAAACAGGTCTGGGAAACATTTCAAAAGACATTCACTGAAGCGTGGGAAAAGGACAGTCTGGATGTTTACGCCAAAATCGACGGGTACCTTACTGATACGCTCAGTCATATTTTTGAAGAGGCGATCGGGTTTGCGGGCTGCGAGCTGATCCGCCGCGCGATCGGCCTTGCCCATGTGGCTGATCTGGATACAATCGTGCCGTTTGATAAACGAATCGGCAGAAAACGGCTGGCGCTCGAAACAGGCACAGCCTTTATCGAAAAACGCTCGGAATTCAAAACGATAACGGATGTTATAGAATTATTTAAGTTACTTGTAAAGGAATGATCCATTCATGACCCATTCATTTGCTGTTCCCCGTTCTGTTGAATGGAAGGAAACAGCCATTACCATTTTAAATCAGCAAAAGCTTCCTGACGTGACAGAATATTTGGAGCTGACGACGAAAGAGGATGTATTTGACGCCATCGTCACGCTCAAAGTAAGAGGCGCCCCGGCCATCGGCATTACGGCTGCCTTCGGACTTGCGCTTGCTGCAAAAGACATTGAAACAGATGATGTCACCGAATTCCGCCGCAGACTGGAAGATATCAAACAATATTTAAACAGCTCACGGCCTACCGCCATTAATTTATCTTGGGCGCTTGAGAGACTGAGTCGTTCAATCGAAAACGCCATTTCCGTAAATGAAGCAAAAACAAACCTTGTCCATGAAGCGATTCAGATTCAGGTCGAGGATGAGGAGACGTGCCGGATGATCGGCCAAAACGCCTTGCAGCTTTTCAAAAAAGGCGACCGGATTATGACGATCTGCAATGCCGGCTCTATCGCGACAAGCCGCTATGGAACGGCGCTCGCTCCATTTTACTTGGCCAAACAAAAGGATTTGGGACTGCATATTTATGCCTGTGAAACAAGGCCTGTCCTTCAAGGTTCACGCCTGACTGCGTGGGAGCTGATGCAGGGAGGCATTGATGTCACTCTGATCACAGACAGCATGGCCGCCCATACGATGAAGGAAAAACAAATTTCCGCTGTCATCGTCGGAGCCGATCGAATTGCAAAGAACGGTGATACGGCAAATAAAATCGGAACATACGGTCTCGCGATTTTAGCAAACGCCTTTGATATACCGTTTTTTGTCGCCGCACCTTTATCTACATTTGATCCAAAAGTGAAATGCGGCGCTGATATCCCGATAGAGGAACGGGATCCTGAGGAAGTAAGACAGATTTCCGGAGTCCGGACCGCTCCATCCGATGTGCCTGTCTTTAATCCCGCTTTTGACATTACACCTCATGACCTCATTTCAGGAATCATCACAGAAAAAGGGATTATGACCGGTAACTACGAAGAAGATATTGAACAGCTGTTTAGAGGCGAAAAGGTTCATTAAAAAACCGCTGGACTTTGCTCATTTCGGGCCGAGTCAGCGGTTTTTTTGTTTGTTTTTATTGATATTGATGATTTCATCTTTTTGAGCGCTTGATAGGATATGCAGTTTCACAAACAGTTTGGCAAAAACGGCTATTTTCTCAGAGCGGCTCGGCTTCAATTGCTTTGTCCTCCTTTTTCATCAGACCAACTTTTTTAACTTAATAAAATGATATGTCGGCCGTGAAAAAAGGGAACGTGCCATATGTTTTATTTTTCTTTATAGGAGATTTGCTCGATGTTCAGCAAAAATGCTTTGATATCGGTTTTGCTCCCGGCGTACCCCGTTAACGCGCTGTTTTTGCCGATCACTCTGTGGCACGGGACAAAAATAGGCAAGTCGTTACGTTTATTAGCCTGTCCGACTGCGCGCACCGCTTTCGGACTGCCGACCGCAGCGGCAATGTCAGCATAGCTTCGGGATTCTCCGTATGGTATCATCGCCAGCGCCTCCCACACTTTTTGCTGAAAAGGAGTGCCTTTTTGGCTCAGCGGCAGTGAGAATGTTTTTCTTTCGCCGGCGAAATATTCATGAAGCTGTTTTTTCGCTTCTGCCAGATAAGGTGTTTCCTTGTGCTCTGTATTCTGAACGGTTTCTTTCCAATCCATCCAATCTTCCTGACTGAGAAATAGACGGGTGATTTGGCCATCCTCTTCGGCAATTATGAGTTCCCCGAGCGGCGTTTCCGCTGTTGTGTAGTAGTTCATTCATCAATCCTTCTTTCTTCAGCATTCTGTCTGACGGGAAGCGTGAGGTGGAAAACGGTGCCCTTCCCTTCTTCACTTTCTACCATGATTTCGCCTTGATGTTCTTCAATAATTTTATAGCTTACCATAAGCCCAAGTCCAGTTCCCCGTTCCTTTGTCGTATAAAACGGTTCACCAAGGCGCTTTAATTTATCTTCTGTCATTCCGATTCCCTCGTCTTTTAAGGAGATGAGAACATGATCTTGATCCAGTGTCCTTATCGTCACAAAAATATTTCCGCCGTCAGGCATCACTTCGATGGCATTTTTTAATATATTGATAAATACCTGTTTCAGCTGATTCGGTTCACAGTAGATCGGGGGAATGTCGTCCATTAAATCAAGATGCATTTGTACGTTGCTTAAATTAGCTTGCGCGTTTAGAAGGTCTATGGTGTCTCTCATAATTTGGGTAACATGTTTTTCTTCATACATAATGGCCTGGGGCTTGGCTAAAATCAAGAATTCGGTGATGATGGATTCGATGCGCTTTAGTTCTGAGGTGATCACGTTGAAGTAAAGGGCGTAGTCTCCCTCTACACTTCCTTTCAGGAGCTGAATGAAGCCTTTAAGAGCTGTCATCGGATTTCTGATTTCATGAGCGATGCCGGCAGCGAGTTCGCCGACAACATGAAGGGTATCTGACTTGCGCAGGCGTTCCTCCAGTTCTTTTCGCTCCGTTACGTCTTTAAAGATAGCCAGGTTCATATTTTGAATAATATTTCGTTTAAATGAGAATTCCAGTTTTCTGTTGTTACTGCTGCTCAGCAAAAATGGAATTTCGTTGTCCATTTCATCAAAATTAATCTGCCTTGCCGGTGATGCAAGATTTTCTATTTCATACGAAGAAATAATATCTAACAGGCTGTGCTGTTTAATCTCTTCATGTGACAGGCCTAAAATATGGCTTGCTAACGGGTTGGCGTCGATGATCCTGTATTGATTGTCGAACAATACATTGCCGTCCATTGAGCCGTTGAACACTTTTCTGAATTTCAGCTCACTTTCTCGAAGCTCCTTTTCCATCCGCTTTCTATCACTGACATTTCTTAAAATCGTCAAGTGCTGGTTCTCTAATATTGTCCGCTTTGAAGTGAATTCAAGTTCTTTGAACTGGCCATTCCCCATTTGAAACAGCAGCTCTTCTCTGATCTCTCCGTATTTTGCGTATTTCCTCTTCGTTATGCTGTATTTCTGCTGCGAGTCAACGAGAAAATCACACAGCCTTCGTTTCAACAGCAAATTCATCGGCAGCTCAAAGATTTTACAGGCTGACTGATTCGCCTTCACGATTCTTCCGTCATTCGACCAGATAATAATAGCGTCCATCGCATTTTCAAATATTTCTCTGAAGCGCTCCTCACTTTTAAAGAGCTGAAGCTCCATAGACCGCTTCTCTGTGATATCCCTCATAATGGACATATAAAACCCGCTGATGATGTTTGATGTAATCGTGAATTCAAATAGCTTTTGAACTCCTGAACGAAGCTTGACGGGCAGCTCCCCCTTTGCTTTTCCCTTGCGGTTGAGCATCTTCCAGATATTATCAAAATCTTTTCGTGAGCCGCTGTCTATGAACTCATACAACGATAAATGAGACAGCTCATTTTGATTGATTTCAAAGCTTTTACAGAAGGACAAATTGGCATCAATAAAACCGCCATCTTTATCAAAAAGGACGATTCCGTCAACAGCTCTGTCAAACAAGTCCTTAAAAAGCTGTTCATTCATAGAGAATTCCCGCTCCAGAATTTTCTTTGAAGATATGTCTCTCATGACAACAAAAAAGAAATCCTCGCCAATCCCTCTTTTGGCCAGAAACTCTATGTATTTTGTCGCCCCGCCATCAAGCCTGATCGGGACCTCCTTCCATAGGAAACCTTTTTTAAAAAACTTCTTTACGGCAAGATTCAGTTCATCCTTTGGGATTGAAAACAAAAAATCCAAAACGGAACGCTTTTTCAAATCTTCCGAATCAACTTGAAGCATCCTCTCTGTTGCTTCATTCGCCTGAACGATTCGCATTTCATTATCACATATAAAAATAGCATCGAGCGTATTGTTAACAATCACTTGATGCTGATTCAATTCCTTTTTCAGCCGGGCATTTTCTTCTTTGAGACGCTTCAGTTCTTCCCGCAGCTCCGAATTTGTCTGGACACCAAGAGTTTCCATGCGTGTACACTCCTTCTTCAAAACCTATCCCTCAATATTTCTACAAAATGCGGGAACTTCCTTCATTTGCCCTATAAATTTCAGAAAATTTCAGCGTGATTACATAACGAAGACATTTTCTACGATCCTTACCGCCACTTTACATCGTCCTAACAATCAGCCATTTTTTCAATTCCTTTTTCATCTTTTATTTTAAAATATATACCAGCAGGGAATAATCTCTTAGTGACTGATTAAAGAGAAGGTGATGCTATGAGTAAATCGCGGGACAGTTATTTCGATAATGCAAAATTCTTATTGATATTCCTTGTTGTATTCGGTCATATTCTTCGTTCCTTTATTAATGATAACAACTTTATGCTCTACCTCTACAAGTTCATTTACACATTCCACATGCCTGCCTTTATTCTCGTATCCGGTTATTTCGCAAAAGGCTTTAAACGCGCTGGATATGTGAAAAAGCTGGCGGTCAAGCTGATTATTCCGTATTTGATTTTCCAAATCATCTATTCTGTCTTCTACTACATTATGCAAGACGAAAGCATGGCAAATGTGAATCCGATTGATCCGCAATGGTCGTTATGGTTTCTCGTAAGCTTATTTTTTTGGAACCTGCTGCTTTATCCTTTTTCAAAGCTTTCAAAGCGGTGGGCGCTGTTTGTCAGCTGCGGAATTGCCGTGCTGATCGGCTATTTAGACTTTGTCAGCAGCACGCTGAGCCTGTCGCGGACATTTGTATTCTTACCGATGTTCCTTGTCGGGTTTTATTTAAATAAACATCATTTTGATTTATTGAGATCAAAACGAGGCAAACAAATTGCGATCGGGGTACTTGCCGCCGTATTCGTCATCTGCTGGGGCATCGACTTTGACTATTCTTTTCTGTTTGGTTCAAAACCGTATTCTTCATTTGGAGACGTTACCTTGGCAAGCGGACTTTCCCGAATCGGCTGGTATGTACTCGCCTTTGCGGCGACCTTCAGCTTTTTAGCGCTCGTTCCGCAAAAACGGTTCTTCTTTACGAAATGGGGAACCCGGACATTTTACGTGTATTTGCTTCATGGGTTTATTATTAAAACGCTGAGACAGGCCGGGCTTGAGGATTCGCTTACTGACTATCAGAGCTTAGTGATTCTCTTACTTTTAACAGCAGCCCTGACATCAGTACTCTCCAGCAATTTTGTTAAGACAGTTGCTCAGCCCTTCATTGAGCTGAGAATGACCAGCTTATTGCAATTTGTCAGAGGAACGGGCAAAAATGCTTATTTAAAATAGAAAAGCACCTCTTAAGCGGGACGCCGCCTAAGAGGTCTTTTTTTATTTTTGTTTCTTCTCTTTTTTCTTTTTAGGCTTTGTGACTTCTAGCGTTTCGATGATCTTGCCGGCATTGTAATCCCCAAGTTCACTTGAGAATTCTTCCTCCAGCACTTTCTTATTCATAGGCTTTTTATGATTTTGCATATCTCTGCTATGACGGTTTTTCTTCAAAATCACATGCCTCCTTGCTGACCCTGTTTGGAATTGCGGTTTGCACCCCTAAAATTCGGGTCGTCATGATACTGTGTCTTATAAGAATTTGGGTCCATGCTCTCAGTAGGTGTATTGTTATTTTTAATGGCTTCATTCACTTCAGCTTTTCGCTTCATACGAATCCTCCTCGCCAGTTTTTCAAACATTTTATTTCACTTAAAGATGCAGGAGCGTTAAAAACTGCACCTGTTGATGTTAGGTTCTCCAACTGAAACGGCGCCACACATCTTTTTTTTGGCAATCAAAAAACACCGCAAAACATGCGGTGTTTTTTCTATCCGATAATTACTCGTTCCTTCGGATAATGATAATTCGCTTCAATTTCCTTTCTTCCGATCAGATACAGGAAGGTCAGGATACCGATTCGCCCGATAAACATGACAATCATAATGACACATTTTCCAACGTTGCTTAAATCAGCAGTAATTCCAAGTGACAGACCGGTTGTGCCGAATGCCGAGCACACTTCAAACAAAAGCTCCAGCAGGGAGTGCTTTTCTGTAATCGTAAGAATGAGTGTCGAGCCAAAAACGAGCAGAATCGCCATCATTGTGACAACAAGCGACTTCATGAGATCAGCAGGATGCAGCTCCCGTTTGAATACCTTGACTGACTTATTGCCGCGGGCAAAATGAAACAGAGCAAGAAGGTTCAGAGCGAAAGTCGTTGTCCGTATGCCTCCCCCTACTGAACTTGGCGACGCTCCGATAAACATCAGCGCACTCATAAAAAGCAAAGTGGGGTCAGTCAGCTGGCTTATATCAATCGTAGCAAGCCCTCCGCTCCTTGTTGTGGTTGATTGGAATAGAGAAAGGAATAAAATATCATGCCACGATTTACCTGCAAACAAATGATTTGCTTCAAGCACATAGATCCCTAGAGAGCCAAACAAAACAAGTAAGCCAAACATAATGGTTGTAATTTTTGTAAATAAGCTAAACGGATATCTTCGGTTTTTTGAAAACAAAAAGTCTTTCACTTCCACTAGAACAGGAAAACCAATGGCTCCGAAAACAATCAATAACAGTGTTATAAATTGCACAAAATAATCATGCCGAAATGGAACCAGAGAGCTTCCTGTTATATCAAAACCGGCATTTGTGGTTGCACTGACACTCGCAAAAAAACCATGTAAGTAAGCATCTTGAATGGAATCGTAGTAGGTTAAAAAATATGTCCCAAGAATCATGCCGCCAAAGAACTCAATCCATAATATGAGAAAGAGAATCTGTTTCATGAGATTAACGATCCCAGAAAATTGTGATTGGTTTTGATCGATCATCATTAATTTCCGTTCTTTTAAACCTATTCTTTTGCCCATTAGCAGCCAAACAGAAGTGCCTAATGTCATAATGCCAATTCCGCCAAACTGCAGAACAAACGCAAGAATAACAATTCCTATTGTGTTAAATGTATCAGCAGTATTCACAACAGAAAGACCCGTCACGCTCACGGCACTGACTGCTGTAAACAAGGCATCGATAAAAGACCACTCTGCTCCTTGTTTATGGGCAACAGGAAGACTTAATAAAATAACTGCAACCGTCACCGCAAGAAAATAATATACAGCAATCAGCTGGGCCGGCGACAATGCCTGTATCAATTTTCCAAACTTTAATTTCATGTAAAATCCTTCTGCCTCTCTTTTTAAGTACGGTAATTATTCTAAAGATATTGGACCCATTTTTAAAGGCTTTTACGAAACATTTTCTTAACTTGCTTATTTTTTTATTATTTTAGTCAAAGGATAAAATAAAAAACCTCTGAGAGATTCTCTCAGAGGAACAATGTGTTTGTATTATTTAGCTTCTAACCGTCTGATTCGCTCATCTAAATCAGGGTGAGTTGAGAAAAGCGAAGAACGCTTCTTGCCATTAATCTTTAATGTTTGGACAGCTGTCTGATCGTCTTCCATAATGCGGGAAGAGTAGCTCTTAAGCGTCCGAAGCGCATGAATCATCTTATCCTTGCCGGCAAGATCTGCTCCTCCCCTGTCAGCATGAAATTCGCGATGGCGTGAGTACGCAAACACAACCAGGCTGCCGAGAATGGAAAAGATAATCTGAAAGACAATCATTGCAATAAAATGAACGATCGGCGCAAGATCTTCCTTGACGAAACGGCTCGCAATCCATGCTGCGATACGCGATAAAAAGACGACAAAGGTATTGACGATACCTTGCAAAAGCGTCATTGTTACCATATCACCATTAGCGATATGCGCGACTTCGTGGGCAAGCACACCTTCAACTGCTGCATCATCCATTTGCTCCAGCAGCCCTGACGACACTGCCACAAGGGAACGGCGTTTTGACGGCCCAGTCGCAAACGCGTTCACTTCAGGTGAACGGTAAATTCCGACTTCCGGCATTTTCGTTAAACCGGCAGAGCGGCTTAATCGGTGAACACGGTCAACCAATTGCTGTTCCTCATAGCTGAGCGTGTGTTTTTTCGGATTCAGCACTCTGACACCCATCATCGTCTTTGCCATCCATCTGGACATCGCAAGAGACATGAAGGAACCGACAAAACCAACGACTAAACTGAATACAAGGAGCGCAATTGGGTCGATACCGCCATCAGCTGTAAAGTACGTCCCGACTCCGGTAACCGAGCTTAAAACAGACAAAACGATCCCGATTGTTGTAAGCACTAAAATATTCGTTAAAATAAACAGAAAAATTCTTTTCGCCATGACAACCTCCGTTATTTTAAGTTCAAAAGAACCCGTATACTTAAATTATAAATCATCCGTTTGAAAATGCAAGGAATTCGACGTATGATGTTAATGTAATTGCTGACGCTTCAATTTTAAATTCATACATAGACTTATATCCGCGTCAAATTGTTTTAAAGAGGTGACCAATGAACATTTTTAAACTCACTCGAACCGATATGGTGCGGCTGCTCTATTCCCTAAAAGGGAAAGGAGAAATAAGCCCGCTCGACATTCTCATCCAATCAGCGAACATGTCAGCAGAAAAAGCAGCCAATCATCTTGAAATTCCTGAATTTCTTACAAGATACGAACGAAAAAAGCAGAGAAAAGAATACGGTCTCTCTACAAACGAAATCGTAGAGCTTGGCAACCTATGTGAGCTGACTTCGTTAAAGTCAACTGCAATTCAAAACTGGGTAAAGCGTGATATTAAGGATTTGATCGGACACCCTGAGCTGGGCAAAAAATACTCAGTTGAACAGGCAGTTATTCTTTTAATTGTACGTGATTTAAAATCCATTTATGACTTTGAACACATACGGGCTATTTTAAAAGTGGCCTTTAACACAATCTCAGACAGATCCGATGATGTCATCAGCCCGATTGCTTATTATGAAAGCTGTGCATATGTGCTTGATGCCGTTCATCACCAAGACACGCCTTCTATGAAAGAATCGAATCTGCGGGAGATCGTCGAACAGGAGACAGAGCGTCTCCGCCACCGTTTTGAAGAACTGAATGACAGCCAATGGCTTAAAATCAGACAGATTATCGCCATTACAGTCCTCTCCATTTTGACGTTCCATATTCAGGCAACCGCACATAAAATGACAGCAGACATTATATAGTCTGCGTCACCCCCGGCTTAGAGGCCGGGGGTTTCTTATTCTCCACAACAATTGCCAGCATAAATAACCCCCGTACATTTCAAACTAAGTACGCGTTAAGAATTTCTTTATAGAAAAAGGAGATGAAAAAGATGGCGAGCAGAAATAAACTCGTTGTTCCAGGGGTGGAGCAGGCACTAGACCAATTTAAACTCGAAGTGGCTCAAGAATTCGGTGTGAACCTTGGTTCTGATACAGTCGCACGCGCTAACGGCTCTGTAGGCGGGGAAATGACAAAGCGGCTGGTGCAGCAAGCACAATCACAATTAAATGGCACAACTAAATAAATTCAGGTCTTTATTCGCCGGGGTCACTCGGCGAATCTTCAGTTTGAGCTGAATTATTATCACTGCTGTAGCCGTTTGGATTACGGCGGTCAGAAGCGTTATCCCTGCTGGACGAAGAACGATTTCTGCCTTGTTCACCGTTATTCCAGTCCCTGTGATATTGGCTTTGCCCCTTATCAGTGCGGTTGTCTTCATTTCCTTTATCTTGAGGATCTTGTATTGGGGTTTGCTCATGATCCCCATCTTTTTCGGCATTTGTGTTTTCATCTGATTCCTTTACATTCTGATCTTTGTCACTATCATCAGTCTGTTCATCCGTTTTATCTTCTTTCTGGTCTCCGGAATCCGTATCATCCAGCTGTTCATTATCTCCTTGCTTGCCGTCCTGGGCGTCAGTTTGATCGATATTTTCATCCTCATTTCCGGTATTCTTTTGATCCTCTTCCCCGGATGGATTGCTGGAGTCATCTTTTGACTCTTTAGTGTCATTTTTTTCATTTGATTTGATGTAGCTGCCTGTTGAAACGCCTTTCTTTTTCGCTTTTTCCCTCGTCTGCATATCTGACTCGAGAGATTCCATGCGGTATGTCGTTTTATATTTTTCCGTCACATCATTCAGCTGTTTTTTCACAGCTTTTTTATATGTATTGTCTTCCGTATTTTCATAAACAGTGGAAATCAATATTTCTTTCGATTTCTTTACATACCCGTGCTCACTGCAGTCGGTTATAATATCGTCAATCACCTGTTTAAAATCAGTCTTCTCCCAATCATCTATATCATTCACGACTTTCTTTCCCTCATCATTTAGAGGAGTCAGTTCAATCACTTCGTAATCGCTGTTTAACGCCATTTCGAAGCTTGGATTGATATCGATTGTCATATACGCATAGGCCTTATTATTAGAAAAAACAGGGAGAACTATAAAAATAAAAAGCATAATAGCAGTCATCGTAACAATCCCCATTTTGAAAGGGCGCAGTTTTAAAAAATCAAAAAAGCTGGCCCTTCTGCCCATGCGTGATTCACTCGGAAGCATGATTTCTTCTCCAATTTCATAGCTACGGCGATCATTTTTGGCTTTTAAAAATTGTCCGTCAGGGGTCAGCAACGTGACGAATTTTCTATTTTTCTCTACTATAATCCCTCTTCTCATGAGTGCAGCACCCCTTTAAGATAATCTTTTAAATAAATATAATCACCCGTAATGATAATACACATCGCAATAATATATTTTCTGTTTCTCTCAATCGTTTTTCGGCTTACAGAGACAAGCTGTTCTAGCTGTTTCACCGGAAGCTGTTTCTTTGTATACAGGATAGCGGCCAATTCTTCATGTTCAACAAGGGTCATTGCCACCTTTATGGCGTTTTGCCTAGCGTCCGAATGCTTTGGAGAGTTTTCAAGCAGTTCTTTAAACGATAAACCATAATCTTTGAGCTGCTTCTGAAAATAGATGATTTCCTCCCGCCTCTGCTCCTGCTCAATCTGACGGCGGTATTCATCAATGGAAAGCTCGGCTTCAATCAGGCTTTGTGATGACTCCTGATCGTCTCCTTCCTGTAAATCGATATTTATATTTTGTGCGCTTCTGGCTTCTTTTCTGATGTAATCAATGACTTTTCTTTTTATAATTAGCTCAGCAAATGCGAGCAGAGAATTGCCTTTTTCAGGTGAGTATTTTTCAATAGCTTCATTAAACGCGATCAGTCCGATGCTGAACTCATCGTCTTTTTCATCTATATATCGTTTACAAACGGATGAAACCGTCTTTGCGATAAATGGCTTATATTGCTGTATTAATTCATTTTGAAGATCTTTATTGCCTTTTTGTATACTTTCAACAGTTTTTTCAAGCGTTTGCTTCTTTTTTCCTAATTTAAACAAAAGGCTAAGCACTGGTTTCACCTCAGTTCCTCCCTATAACTACTCATTAATGATAGCTAATTTGGTAGGGATTCGCAAAGGAGAAAAAGAAATATTGATTTCCAATGTCTCAATTGTGACAAACCATTCTGACGTACTATACATGATTTCGTGCCTTTCTAGAGAATTAAGGGGGTTTTATCCGTGTTTTTTGTAACAAAGCTGTTATAAAAATGTTATTTTATTTCGTTCATGAAAACGTTTTAAACATGAAAAGACTCTGCTTTTTAAGCAGAGTCTTTCAGATTACGCCCGTTCCCGGCTGCTGTTTTTTTGTTCGTTTTGTGCGCCCTCCGGCTGTTTTGTTCCACCTGACATGAACCAGCCGCAAACCGCGATTGCCGCTAAAACACCCCAGAAGATGAGCTTCCATGTTCCAGAATGGATAAAGTGCTCAGAAACAACCGCTATGTCGTGATGGGCAAGTGTATATAAAGCAAGCTTCACTCCGACCCAGCCGACAATCACAAAGGCTGCTGTTTCTAGGCTTGGACGTTCCTTTAATAGCTTAACAAACATTGAAGCGGCAAACCGCATAATCACCAGGCCGATGATACCTCCGGCCAAAATAACGAGAAATTGTCCTCCGTCAAGTCCGCCGATCTTCGGAAGCGATGTTCCAGGAAGCGTAACCGCCAACGCGACTGCCGCTAAGATAGAATCAACCGCAAACGCGATATCTGCCAATTCAACTTTTAAAACAGTCGGCCAAAAACCGCTTTGCTTTGTCTCTTTATGCGTGTCTTCTTTCTTAAATACATATCTTTTTAATAAATGGCTTGCTGAGATATACAGCAAGTAGATCGCGCCAATCGCTTGAACCTGCCATACGTTGACTAAAAAAGAAATCGCGAATAAAGAGCCAAACCGCAGAACAAAAGCCCCTGCCAACCCGTAAAATAACGCCTTTTTTCGTTTTTCCTCCGGCAAATGTTTTACCATTACCGCCATAACCAGCGCGTTATCGGCGGCTAAAATCCCTTCCAGCCCGATCAAGACGAGAAGAACCCAACCATACTCTAATAATAATGCTGCATCCATAAATGATACCCTCCCAAAAAAGTTGTTTTCTTTCTCTTCATCCGATCTTATGCCGGCCGGACCATGCAAAAAAGACCTTTGCCGACATAAGGCAAAGGTCTTGCTAGACATGAATTCAGGCATGCCAACAAAGCCGATGGATATCGCAATCCATGAAATGACGACTTTGTTTCCGGAAAACATTCCGGACGCTACTCCCCTTTGGGATTTCAAGAAATATGATATTATACGTCAATGATATGCGCAGCGCGATACTTTGTCA
The DNA here is from genome assembly GCF_042709275.1 of Bacillus sp. LR_5. Classification (NCBI taxonomy): domain Bacteria; kingdom Bacillati; phylum Bacillota; class Bacilli; order Caryophanales; family Bacillaceae; genus Bacillus; species Bacillus sp. LR_5. The sequence continues at coordinate 14,958 of NZ_JAVAXX010000064.1, forward strand.
ACGTTTATTTTTAAAAAATACAGATAATTGTTCGGAATGGGTGCGTTTCTTCCTCTTTTTTATCAGCAAATAGAGCAGGAACAGTGCCAAAATCGCTATCCCGATGGGAAGCATATATTGATCGAGAATAGAGCCGACTTCCTTCCAATTTTCACCGAGTTTCACACCGAGATAAACATATACAAATGTAATCGGCAGCATGGCGATGAACGTATAAAACGAAAACACCCAAACGTTCATTTTTGCAATTCCGCACGGTATGGAGATCAATGTCCGGATGCCTGGCAAGAAACGGCCGCTGAAGGCTACAAATCCCCCATGCTTTTTGAAAAATTCATCAGACTTATCAAGCGCTTCAGGCTTAATAAAGAGATACTTCCCGAAACGTTCAAGAAACGGCCTTCCTCCGTACCGGCCTATCCAATACAGCGTAAGCGGGCCGGCCACTCCTCCAAGAGATCCTGCCAAAACAGCGCCAAAAAGTGTCATATCACCTTTAGATACCCAATAGCCCGCAAGCGGCAGGACGATTTCAGCAGGGATAAACTCAATGCAGAGCGCTAGAAATATTCCAAAATAAGATAAGCTTTTAAATGCTTCTATCCATGACATAACCAGCTCTTCGATAGCCATCACTTCCCCTTTTCCCATATTTATGTATAATGCATTTTTGTTTTTTCGGCAAACGTCAACATGATTTTAACACATTTTTCACGGTCAGCTGAACTAAAAATAGATCTTACCTTATTTCTATGGTCTTAAAGGCTGGAACTCTGCGGTTAAGCAGCCGATAATAAAGAAGGTCAACAAGACTGGAACTCACGACACGGGGGGAATCTCCATTTGGAAATACACGTTACATATAATACAACGCTCATATGTTTATCTATTCTTATTGCCTGTGCCGCATCGTACATTTCCCTTGAACTGTCAAGGAAAGTCACTATCAACACAGGTTTAAAAAGCATAGTTTGGCTGATCGCCGGCTCACTTATTATGGGATTCGGTATTTGGTCAATGCATTTTGTAGGGATGATGGCCGTCCATATGGAGATGCCGATGCAATATGAATTCATGCCTTTAATTGCATCCATTGGCGCAGCTGTTTCCGGATCATTTGTGTCATTATATTTTGTCAGCCGGAACATTCTTACATATTACAGACTGCTTACTGGATCAGTTGTGCTTGGCGCATCTATAGCATCAATGCACTATATCGGAATGTCTGCCATTTCCCGGGTAATGATTATGTACGAACCGATTCTTTTTACAGTTTCCATTATCATTGCGATTGCGGCATCTTTCGTCTCGTTAAAAATATTCTTTGACTTGGCCTTAAAAAAACATTCTGATCATCTTATGTTTTATAAAGTCATCAGTTCGTTGTCATGGGTATCGGGATTTCAGGCATGCACTATACAGGGATGCTTGCGGCATCTTTCCACGAGGACATGGGACCGCCCGGAAGCCATATGGAGGTGCAAACGTTTCATTGGTCGATTTTTGTTACGTTAATCGTTTTCTGTATACAAACGCTATTATTATTCAGTTCCCATGCGGACCGAAAGTTTATTAAACAGAGCGAACGCATAAAGGATAACGAACAGAGGTTTCAGTCTTTAGTTGTCCACAATATTGATGCGATTTTTATTTTGTCATTAGATGGAGACATTATATCATCCAATCATGCTGGTGAAGACATGATCAGAAAATTTGGCTTTAGCATGCACGATTGGAGACATTATACATCAAAGAAGATTAATCGCCTTTTTGAGCAAGTCAAAAAAGAAAAACAAGCCATTAACAGTGATAGCGATCTTATCACTGAAAAAGGCCAGTTTCACTTAAATATTACGCTCATACCCGTTGAGGTGAATCAAGAGCTGGACAGCATTTATGTCATTTGCAAGGACATGACAAAGCAGCACAGGGCAGAAAAAGAAATCCATAGAATGGCTCATTATGATTCACTTACAGATTTACCCAACAGACGACATGCCATTTCACACTTAACAGCGGTGATGAATCGCGAGCATACGTTGAACAATAGCACAGTTGTATTCTTTCTGGACTTAAACCGGTTTAAAGTGATTAACGATGCATTAGGACATAATGTCGGCGATCAGCTGCTTCAGCTGGCAGGCAGACGTCTGTCATCTGTTGTCCCTGATAATGGATTTATCGCCCGTCTTGGTGGTGATGAATTTATTATTATTTTGACGGATGCCAATACCAGAACAGGAGAAGCAGATGTTTTAGCAAGAAAAATTATCCAAAAATTCAAAAAACCATTTAAAATCCAGGATCACACGCTTGTTATATCTGTCAGTATCGGGATTGCGATATCACCGAAAGACGGAACGGACGGTCTTGAATTGATGAAAAAGGCTGATATGGCGATGTATGCCGCTAAAGAACGAAACAAAAGCAAATACAGATACTATTCTTTTTCGATCGGCAACAAAGAAACCGTTAAGCTTAACCAAGAAATGGTACTAAGAGAAGCAATCGATAACAATAGATTTGTCTTGCATTATCAGCCGCAATTCAGTGCAAAAAATCAAAAAATGACAGGTGCAGAAGCGCTGATACGCCTTGTCACACCCGATGGGCAGCTGTATCCGCCCGGAGAATTCATCGGTGTTGCTGAAGAAACGGGTCTCATTATTGATATCGGAAAGTGGATTGTAGATGAAGCATGCAAGCAGGCAAGGGTTTGGTATGACAAAGGCTATGACCTTTCTGTCGCCATTAATATTTCCGCAAGACAATTTCAATCTGAAGATCTGATTCCCCTGATCAAGGACGCGCTTGATAAATACCAGCTCCCTCCGCAGCTTCTTGAAGTGGAAGTGACAGAAAGCATGACAATGGACAATCTCGATCACTCCAAGAAGGTTTTGTCATCTTTAACGGAATTAGGCATCAGAATCAGTATTGACGATTTTGGAACAGGACACAGCTCCCTTAGCTATTTGAAGGACTTTCCGATTCACAGGCTGAAAATCGACAAATCATTTATCGACGATATTCAGACCCATCCGAAATCAGAGCAAATTACCGGAGCCATTATTGCCATGGGACATCAGCTGTCTTTGCAGGTGATTGCTGAAGGCGTGGAAAATTCCGCTCAAAAACAGCTTCTTTACGAAAAAGGCTGTGACCATTTACAAGGCTTCTTTTTCAGCAGGCCGATACCGCCGGAACAACTCGAACAATTAATTCTCGAACAGCCGTCGCAATAACAGCGATGGCTGTTTTTTCACCCATAAGTTACTACACATGAATCATACTCCTCCTCTTCACACTAAAGAAAAAAAGGGGTTTATCGATATGCATACAATGTGGAAGGGATCGATCAGTTTTGGATTAGTAAACATCCCCATCAAGCTTTATGCGGCCACAGAAGATAAAGACATTAAGCTGCGCAGCCTTCATAAAGAGGATCACGCGCCAATCAAATACGAAAAGATTTGCACGAATTGCGAAAAAACACTCGGTCCTGATGAAATTGTGAAGGGATATGAATATGTAAAAGGAAAATATGTGGTGCTGACAGAAGAAGATTTAAAAAGCTTAAAGCAGGAGCATGAGGAGAAAGCGGTTGAGATTGTTGATTTTGTTCAGCTTCAGGAAATTGACCCGATTTATTTTAACCGCTCCTACTTTGTCGGACCCGGGGATAACGGCACAAAAGCTTATACCCTGCTGCGTGAGGCGCTGCGCTCAACCGGAAAGATCGGCATCGCCAATATGACAATCAGGTCGAAGCAGCAGCTAGCCATTCTCCGCGTTTATGAAAACTGTATCGTGATGGAGTCTATCCATTATCCGGATGAGGTCAGAAGCGCTGCCCATGTCCCAGGTGTACCGGATCAATCGAATGTAAACGAGAAGGAACTGCAAACCGCTATCACATTAATAGACGAGCTGACGGCTGAGTTTGAGCCTGAGAAATATGAGGACACGTACCGGCACGCCCTGCTGCAAAGAGTCAACGACAAGCTTGAAAATAAAGAAACAGCCGTCACTCCTGATAAAGCGCCTCCTCGTGAAGATGTCATTGACCTGGTCAGCGCCCTGCAAGCCAGCATCGACCGCACCAGAAAGCCGAACCGGGAAACCCCGGCAGCCGCACCAGCACAAAACGCTGAACCGAAAGGAGCCGGAGATAAAAAACGAAAAACGACTAGAAAAAAAGCCTCCGGCACGTCATAGCCCATGGCGTTCACCATGCAGCCCGTCCTTACTTCGTCACCGCCAATAGGAGCAGAATGGCGCTACGAGGTAAAATATGACGGGTACCGCTGTATTCTCCGCATCCATTCAGCAGGTGTGACCTTAACCAGCAGAAATGGCTTGGAGCTTAACAGTAGCTTTCCTGAAATCACGCAATTCGCCAAAACCGCCTTTTTGCATATGGAAAAAGATCTTCCGCTGACACTTGATGGCGAAATCGTCTGTTTGGTGAACCCTTGCCGTTCAGATTTTGAACACATTCAGGTGCGGGGACGTTTGAAAAGACCAGATAAGATTCAGGAATCGGCAAACGCGCGTCCGTGTTGCTTTCTCGCCTTTGATCTGTTAGAGCGCCGCGGAGAAGATATTTCGCCTCTTTCGTATCTGGACCGGAAAAAATCGCTGTACGATCTCATGTCTGCGGCAAAGCTTCCTGCTTCTCCAGACCCTTATGCTAAGGAAACTATCCAGTATATCCCATGCTATGATCATTTTGATCCGCTTTGGAGAATGGTTACGAAATATGACGGAGAAGGAATCGTAGCGAAGAAAACAAACAGCAAATGGCTTGAAAGAAAGCGGTCGTCCGATTGGCTCAAATATAAAAACTTTAAACAAGCTTATGTTTGTATAACAGGGTTCAACCCAAACAATGGATTTCTGACGGTGTCTGTGTTAAAAAACGGCGTAATGACACCGATTGCCTCTGTCTCACACGGAATGCGTGATGAGGAAAAAAACGCCATACGTGAGATTATGGAACAGCACGGACATAAAACATCTTCAGGCGAATTTACGCTTGAACCATCGATTTGTGCAACCGTTCAATACTTAACGATTCTCCAAGGCACATTGAGAGAGGTATCGTTTGTCGGTTTTGAATTCCATATGGACTGGACCGAATGCACTTATGCGCAAGTCATACGCCACTCCAAATCGGTCCATCCAAAGCTTCAGTTCACAAGCCTGGATAAAATCATATTTGAAAAGAATAAAAAAACTAAAGAAGATTTTATTCAGTATATGATTGAAGTCAGTGACTACCTGTTCCCATTTCTGAAAAACCGTGCTGTCACCGTCATCCGCTATCCGCATGGCTCAAGGAGCGAATCGTTTTTCCAAAAAAACAAGCCGGACTATGCGCCGGATTTTGTTCAATCTTTCTATGACGGAAGCCATGAACATATTGTCTGCGAGGATATGTCCACTTTATTATGGCTTGCCAACCAGCTTGCTTTGGAGTTTCATGTCCCTTTTCAAACCATTCAAAGCAGGCGTCCGGCTGAGATTGTGATTGATTTGGACCCGCCTTCACGAGATGACTTTCTCATGGCTGTACAGGCTGCAAATGAGCTGAAGCGGCTGTTTGACTCCTTCGGCATCACATCGTTTCCAAAGCTGTCCGGCAACAAGGGCATCCAGCTTTATATTCCCTTGTCCCCTGAGGCATTTACGTATGAAGAAACACGCCAGTTTACACAGCTGATCGCTGAGTACTGCACCAATGCATTTCCCGAGCTATTTACCACTGAACGCTTGATTAAAAACAGGCACGGCAAATTGTATCTTGATTATTTGCAGCATGCAGAAGGAAAAACGATTATATGTCCTTATTCGACAAGAGGGAATGACCTTGGCACTGTCGCGGCACCGCTCTATTGGCACGAGGTACAAACCTCCTTGACACCCGCTATGTTTACAATTGACACCGTCGTTGATCGGATTAAGAAGCAGGGCTGCCCATTTTTTGATTTTTACCGTAACCCGCAAGACGAACCTCTTAACGCCATTTTACATCAGTTGAAGAAAAAGAGCTGACTTTCACCAGATGTGATGGAAGTACCGTTTAGGCGAGTCATTAGCCACCTATCATTCAAGTACGTTGTATCAAAAGTAAAGTTTGTCGGGCACGCTGAAAGAGCTGACTAATGAAGTCAGCTCTTTCCATTCAACTGTACTTTTTTTCTAACCGCTCTTTTTCCTGGCGCTGGAGCGGGCTTAGCGGCTCATTATATAAATCGATATCAATCGCATATTTCGGCCGTCTTTTCACCTCAGAAAAAATCGTTCCAATATACTCTCCGATGATCCCGATTCCCATTAGTTGCAGCCCGCCCAAAAACCAAATGGAAATGATGAGCGACGCCCATCCTGCATTTGTATGGCCTAGCAGCTTTTGTATAAATGCGCCAACTCCTGCCACAGCGCTGAAGAAAAATAAAACAAAACCTAAAATCGTAAAGAATCGGATCGGCGCGACACTGAATGATGTAATCCCGTTAAAAGCGAATGATAGCATTTTTTTCAGCGGATATTTCGTTTTGCCGGCAAAGCGTTCCTTACGGTCATACAAGACTTCGGCTGATCTAAAGCCGATCATGGGAACAATGCCTCTTAAAAACAGATTCGCTTCCGGATAACGAGCGAGCTCTTCAAGCGATCTTTTATTCATTAAACGAAAATCAGCATGATTATAAATTAATTTAATCCCAAGCTTATTCATGAGGCGATAAAACCCTAAAGCGGTCGTACGTTTAAAAAAGGTATCAGTTTTTCTGCTGCGGCGGACACCGTAAACGATTTCGCAGCCCTCATGATATTTCAGCATAAAATCACGGATCACAGAGATGTCGTCCTGAAGATCAGCATCAATCGAAATGACGCAGTCTGACCTGTTCTTCGCTTTATGCAGCCCGGCTAAAAGCGCTTTTTGGTGTCCGACATTGCAGGCTAATTTTAAGCCCGTAACCTTCTTGTTTCTTATGCTCTCCATAGCAATCAAGGCCCAGGTGCGGTCTTTGCTGCCATCATCGACAAACAGAATTTTACTGTCTTCACCGATTAACTTCTCTTCAATTAAGCTGTCTACAACCTCTGTCAGCTGACGGCTTGTCTCTTGAAACACTTCCTCTTCATTGAAACACGGAACGACGATGGTTAATACTGGCTGTGACTGTTTCAATCGATATCCTCCTTATCTTGTTTCATATAAATAAATGCGCCAGGCAGAATCTTTATGGTCAAACGTCTTAACGAGCGCAAGATGGTTTTGCTCAGCATTCTTGATCGGAACTGAAGAAAAAATATAACGCCCGCCCATTTTTTTAAATACATCTGTATTTAATTGAAGATTGTTAATCGTTTTCTTCGAGTTCTTTTTGAAATCATATCGTTTCCCGAGTTCATCAACGAAAAGATAGCAGCGGCTGCCCCATTCATCGAAATATTGTTTCAGCCGAGCGTTTTTTTCCAGCTCTTTTTCAATGATTTTCCTAAATTCATATTTATATGAGAGCGGGTACAGATTGTTATACGTATCTAACGTGTAAAACCCGTTATATTGGGCAATAGACGGATGCAGTCCGATGCTTGCCACCCTGTATGAATCTTGAGGACGCCCGATATATTCCTTAATCTCTTTGAATTGCTCGGATGCATAAAACTCCCGGAATGTCGGCGCATTGTAGTGAACGCCATACGTATATTCTTCATTAAAAGGCGCCAACACCATCAGCTGAGCAGCAACCGCAGCATATACAAGCCATTTCCATCCTCTTCCCATCCGCCAAATGAGATACAAAGCTAGCGCAAAGCTTACGTATATGACAAGCGGCCGCAGAAAATGAAAACGGGCAAAATTAAATTCGGCTAAAAAGGCAAATTTCTGCTTTGGCACCGCCCATATTTTGTTGAACCAAAATGCATACCATAATGACAGTCCGTAATTAAGCACACATAAAAACAGATAAACATTTTCTAACTTTGTCCGGTTTCGCTTGAACAGTACAGCTGCAAATACGAGCAGCAGGATCGGAAGGATGACAACGGTATGAACGGTCATCACATGATTATGCCCATAGACAAAGTTTTTGACGGAGAGACGGAGAGAATGCCAAACGTCATGCCTTGATGAAATAAATTCAATCCGATGCATCGGTGCGTGCGAGAACAGCATCGAATAGACAAGCCGATATTCAACGAAAAGATAAATACTCGTCATAAATGCAATACTGCCTAAAAAAATCAGGTTCCATCTTCTATTTGTGATGGCATCATACAACCAAAAGCACGCCATTCCTGCCAAGAAAAAGAAGAAGCCTAAGACAAAGCTTGAATATAAAGGAAGCAAACCGAGCGTCAGCCACTCTCTCCAAGAGATATCCCCTTTTCGGATATTTAAAAAAGCCCACAGTGCCAAAGGATATCCTAGCGTACTTAGCATTCCCGAAGGCCAAAAAGGTGTTAAGGCAAAGGCCAGTGATACGCCTATCCGGATGAAAGCCGCTTTTGGCTCCGGAATTACATGTTTCTTCAGCAGCATATACATTCCAAAAAAAGCGACAACCCTTGTAATCGTCTGGCTTATTGCATAGGCGGTCATGGAAGAAAAGAAAGCGTGCAGCCAAACAATTCCGCTCAACTCAGTGCCAAAGGCATCCCGCGGCAGCCCGTTAATGATTTGCGGAATGGCCGCGTCAACCTTGCCGATGATTTCTCCGCTATCTGCCAGTACCTTGTACCAAGCGATATTGGAATCTAAATTGTCGTGGACGCGAATATGGGCATCTTCCTTTAAAATAAAAAGCGGGGATACATACAGCAAAAGGAGAAATAATGCGATCCAGAGATAATATGTTTCTTTTTTGTGTTGTCTCATTAATCGTAACATCGCTTACACATCCATCTGTTATTCTGACACCATATCCGGCATGTTCTGCCTCATGCGTCAAAATTTATTATCCCTTTTCCTTTCCAAAACATTCATCAGATGACAATCCGTTTTTCAACCTGTCTCTTACCCATTAATTCCCGCTATCCATAAGGCTCGATTACTTACTATACTGATAGGTGGGGAGGGGATATATTTTGTTTACAATCTTACTTTCATTGGCCATACTCGTATCTGTGCCATTTATATATAAAGCGAACCGCAATACAAAAGATGTAAAGGTCAACACCATTTCAATCGATCAAAAAGACGGCCTTTCAGCCAGAAAAAAATTAAATATCCTTCATTTATCAGATCTTCACTTAGAAAACATTTCTGTTTCACCTGAAGAGCTATATCATTTAACAAAAGACCAGCCTGTGGACATCATCGCGCTTACCGGGGATTTTCTAGATCGGAAACGTAATATCCCGAAGCTGGCAGGTTACTTGAACGCATTGCAAAAGCTGAAGCCTGCATATGGAATGTACGCGGTTTTCGGTAACCACGATTATGTATTGAAAGAAAAGGACTTTCAGAGTTTGAAGCATGTTTTAGAGGAAAACGGCTGTATCACACTGCAAAATGAACATGTTCAAATCGAGACGGCCGCAGGGCCTGTCAATATTATCGGCATTGATGATTACAGCACGAATCGCAGTAATATTACCGGCTCTTATCAAAATCTAGAAAACGGCTACCACCTTGTATTAACACACGACCCAAACATTATTCTGGATATGAAAGATGTTCATTATGATTACCTGCTTTCAGGCCATTTTCACGGCGGGCAAATTCACTGGCCAAAACCGTACCATTTGGCGAAAATGGGCAAGCTTGTGCGCATGAACATGGTTAAAGGCCTTCATTATCACCATGATAAACCGTTTTATATCAGCGAAGGCTTGGGACAAACCGGTGTAAATATCCGTGTCGGTAGCCGCCCTGAAGTGACATTTCATCAGATATAATCAAAAAAGACTGTGCTGACCAAGGCATCAGTCTTTTTTTTGATAGGTTTTCTGCAGCTTTTCTTTCGAAATAAACAAATAGGATGTATTCGGTAAACGCCGCAAACTCACCTGCTTTGAAGTGAGATAAAAAATCGGTATATGTGTGATCTTTTTAAAGCACCTGTAAAAAGGGTTGACCGGGGTGACCACATCAAAACCGAGCCTTTCCACACCTTTGTCAAGCATTGTAATGCCCACAATCCCTTTAATTTTTTCACTTTTTTTGTGATTATTGATGTAATCCAAAAGAATCGGCATCGATTGATATACTTTTTGATAGATAATGATTCCCTTTCTGACTGCGCTCTCAATGCTTTGCAGCTCCCTGACCAGCTTAATGTTGTGCAGGTGTATTTTAACAAGCACATCATTTTTTCTTATATGCGTTCCATCGCTCAGTACAACATGATGTCCTTTGTACTTTGTCAGCCTGACTCGAAAGACGCTTTTTCGATCTTTGTCAATCAAGGTCAGTCTTGAAAAAAAGAAATAAATCGGGTCAACCACTCTCCAAATAGAAAGGAAACAGGTTTTCATCTCTTCACCTTCCTTATGATCAAAAACACCCTTATATTTTGTGAACGTTCTCCCCAAAATATAGTTGCCATATTTTTTTAGGAGGACACCATGACAAACATTCTCATTTTTCCTTTTTTAAGCATATCTACCGGGCATCACCATGTTGCAGATGCCTTGGAGGCTGAACTGGAGTCTCAAGGACTGGCAGCTGAGAAAATTGATATCTTTTCACATACGTATAGACGGTTAGAAAAACTGTCCTCTGAGGCGTATTTAAAATGGATTCAATATTTTCCGAAAACGTACAGCGGCATTTACAGGCTCCTCGCCTGCGGAAAATATCAGAATGATAAACGCTATGCCATGTACGAATGGCTGTTCACACAACAAATGAGACACATCCTAAAAGAAAAACAGCCTGATATTGCCTTCTGCACACACGCGCTGCCTTCTTATCTGCTGAACCGGCTAAAGCCGGAATATCCGAATATGAAGGTTGTGAATGTTTATACTGATTTTTTTGTGAATCAATTATGGGGGCGGGAGAATATTGATTACCATTTTGTGCCGATCATGGATGTCAAGAAGCAGCTCATGTCTGAAGGAATCGATCAGAAAAACATAAACTTGACCGGCATTCCCGTTCACCGGATGTTTGAAATGGAATCAACAGACACCTGTCAGCATCATCCGCCATATACCATCATTATCACAGGCGGCAGCATGGGGGTCGGGGGTATTTTAAAATGGGTTCAGGATCTGTCGCCAGGCGGAAATATCTTATACAAAATATTATGCGGCAGAAACGAAAAGCTCTACTGCTATGTCAAAAGTTTACGCCACCCTTTTATTGAGGCGATTCCCTACCTTCACAGCAAAGCAGAGATGAATCGTTTATACGATCAAGCAGCAGGCATCATGACAAAACCCGGAGGCGTGACCATTAGCGAATGCTTACAGAAACGGCTTCCGGTATTTATTTATCATGCGCTGCCGGGACAGGAGGAAATGAATTTGAACCTTCTAAAGGAACGGAAGCTTGTCACAGATATGAGAAACTGGGACATACAGAAAGCAGAGGAGCGTATTGCGGCATTTTTTCAATCGAATGAACAGATGAAAGAATATGAAAAACATGTCAATGGATATCTTGGCGAAATATCTGACCGGAAGATTGTAGATGTTTTAAAAAGAATGATATGACATAAAAAAACACTCCCTGAAACAGAGAGTGTAGAATAGTTAACGAAACAGCAAATGCTGGCTGTGAATGCCTGCTTTCTTCAGCAGGTCGATCAGCTGGTCCTGTTCATCAGGCGAAAGGCCTGAAAACGCTCTCGCAATACGCAGAGCATGAATTGGATAAATTTTATCCAAATACTCATTTCCCTTGTCAGTTAAATGCGCGTAAACGGAGCGTTTATCTTTCGGATCCTGCTCCCTTACTAAAAATCCGTTTCTTTCTAATTTGTCAATGACATATGTGACGTTTCCGCTCACAAGCAGAAGTCTCGACCCAATTTGCTGTAATTTTTGCGGGCCTCTTGTGTACAGGAGCTCTAGTACAGCAAACTCAGTGGGATTAAAGCCGTGCTCTTTGCTGTCACGGATACTATGTTCA